>NZ_JBSFKO010000029.1:0-128315 GCF_053598575.1 Streptomyces sp. NPDC001100 | reverse complement strand
GCAACGGCGCCGTCGGCCGCATCGTCCTGCGCGCCGCCGCCGAGCACTTGACCCCCGTCGCTCTCGAACTCGGGGGCAAATCACCGGCGTTCGTCGATCGCGACGCCGATCTCGCCGTCGTGGCCGACCGGTTGGCGCGCGGAAAGTTCCTCAACGCCGGCCAGACCTGCGTCGCCCCCGACTACGTCCTGACCGACCCGGACACCGCCACCGCGCTCGAACCCCTGCTGGTGACCGCGGTCGAGAAGGTCTACGGCGCCGACCCGCAGACCTCCGGCGAGTACGGCCGGATCGTCAACGAACGCCACTTCGACCGGCTCGCCGGACTGCTCGACTCCGGCCGGGTCGTCGTCGGCGGACGCAGCGACCGCGGCGAGAAGTACATCGCGCCTACGGTTCTCGCCGATGTCGATCCCAAGGCGCCCGTCATGGCGGAGGAGATCTTCGGCCCGATCCTGCCGATCGTCACCGTCCCCGGGCTCGACGCGGCGATCGAGTTCATCAACGACCGAGACAAGCCCCTCGCCCTGTACGTCTTCACCGACTCCGACGACACCCGCGCCCGGATCGCCGCCGAGACCTCCTCCGGCGCGATCGGCTACGGCCTGCCGCTCGCGCATCTCACCGTCTCCGACCTGCCGTTCGGCGGTGTCGGCGAGAGCGGCATGGGCAACTACCACGGCCGCTACTCCATCGAGACGTTCAGCCACCGCAAGGCGCTGCTGGAGAAGCCGCTGGTCTGACTCGCCATCCCCATGTATCACCGGTCGCTTATATAAGCGACCGGTGATACTTTGGTGCTCATGCATGCTTTCGATGTGCTCGGAGACCCCGTGCGCCGCCGCATCCTGGAGCTGCTCGCCGAGGGCGAGCAGCCCGCAGGGACGGTCAGCGACGTCGTCCGGCGGGAGTTCGGGATATCGCAGCCCGCGGTCTCCCAGCATCTGAAGGTGCTGCGGGAGAACGGATTCGCGACGGTACGGCCGGACGGTACCCGTCGTCTGTACGCGGTGAACTCCGAGCCACTGCGGGACATCGACGCCTGGCTCGACCGGTTCCGTCGCTACTGGACTCCGCATCTGGACGCCCTGGCAACCGAGTTGGCCCGGGGCAAGCGTGAGCGCCGGCTCCGCGAGGCCGGTGACGACACCCCGAGGAGGACCCCGTGATGGACGTGACCCACCAGATCAACTCCGTGAGCCGCCGAGTCGGCCGCCGCGACTTCCAGGCGGGCGAGGCCCGCGTGATCACCATCGGCCAGACCTACGACTCACCGGTCGCCGACGTCTGGGACGCCTGCACCAACCCCGAGCGCATCCCGCGCTGGTTCCTGCCGGTCACCGGCGAACTGCGGCTGGGCGGCAAGTACCAGCTGCAGGGCAACGCGGGTGGCACGATCGAGCGCTGCGACCCGCCCAACAGCTTCTTCGCGACCTGGGAGTTCGGTGGCGAAGTCAGCTGGATCGAGCTGCGGTTGACGCCCGAGGGTGAGGGGACGCGCTTCGAGTTGGAGCACATCGCCCATGTCGACGACACGAAGTGGGCGGAGTTCGGGCCCGGCGCGGTGGGCGTCGGCTGGGACTCGATCCTCCTGGGCCTCGGCGGCAACCTGTCGGGTGCCGGTTCCGTGAAGCCCGAGGACGCCATGGCCTGGCTGGCGTCCGAGGAGGGCCGCCGCTTCGTCACCTTGAGCAGCGAGGCCTGGTACACGGCCAACGTCGAGAGCGGTGAGGACGAGGCGGTGGCCCGCGCGTCCGCCGACCGGACCACGGCCGCCTATACGGGGAGCGGGAGTTGAGAGTCGTAGCGGCCGAAGCACTGACCCGGGACCGATCACCGTTGTAGCGTGCGCGCTGGAAGTCACGCGTGATCGGAGCCAGGGATGAGTGTCGGCGGCGGGACGGTGTTGGTGACCGGCGGCAGCGGATTCGTCGGCAGTCATCTGGTCCGGCAACTGCTGGAGCGCGACTACCGGGTGCACACCACCGTGCGGTCCCTCGGCAACGAGGCGAAGGTCGCGCCACTGAGGGCGATGCAGGCTCAATTCCCGGACGCCCTCAAGCTGTTCGAGGCCGATCTGCTGGCGGAGGGCTCCTTCGACGCGGCGATGCACGGCTGCCGGGTCGTGTTCCATGTGGCCTCGCCGTTCCTGATGCCGGAGAAGATCAAGGACGGCCGGAAGGACGTCGTCGAACCCGCGCTCACCGGCACCCGGAACGTCCTCGCCGGCATCGAACGCACGCCCACTGTCGAGAAGTTGGTGTTCACCTCGACGGTCGGCGCGATCTTCGGGGACTACGCCGACGTAGGGGAGATGAAGGACGGGATCCTCTCCGAGGACTACGTCAACACCACCAGCACCGCCGAGAACAACCCGTACCACTACGCCAAGACCGTCGCCGAACGCGCCGCGTGGGACGCGGCCCACGCGCAGGACCGCTGGCGCATGGTCTCCGTCAACCCCGGCCTGATCCTGGGGCCTTCGCTCACCCCGGCCTCGGACTCCGGCAGCCTCTTCCTCCTCGACGAGCTGTTCAAGGGCTACTTCTTCTACGGGGCACCCGACTTCAGCTTCACCGTCGCCGACGTGCGGGACGTGGCGAGCGCGCACATCGCGGCGGCCGAACGCCCAGACGCGCACGGCCGCTACATCGTCGCCGCGAGCCGGATGGTGTCCTTCCTCGACATGTCACGCGCCCTGCGGCAGCACTTCCCGCGCAACTACCGGCTGCCCGCGCACGGCCTCCCGCACTGGCCGGTGCGCATCCTGGGCCCCGCGTTCGGGCTCACCCAGGACTACATCCGCAAGCACCTCGGGATCCGGTTCACGGTCGACAACCGGCGCGGAGTGGAGGAACTGGGCATCCAGTACCGGCCGTTGGAGGAGACTCTCGTCGATCACTACGTGGCGTGGCGGGAGTTGAGGAAAACACGCTGACCGACCGCGGTCCTTCGCCGTTCATTCCGCGGACCGTTCTTCCCCCTTGACTGGTCGAGACCAAAGGCGCTTGGGTGTGGCCCGATCACCTTTCAGGTGTCATGAGCCTGACCACACTCAACCCGAAGGGCACCCATGCGAACCCCCCACGCCCTGCTGGCCATCACCGCGGCACTGGCCGCGACGCTCGTCTCTCCACCGGCCGGCGCCGCCGACGCGGTCCCGGCCCCCGGCACCTACTACGTCCAGAGCGCCACCACCGGGCTCAACGCGGCCGACAAGGGGGGAGCGGTGGAGCAGCACAACCCCAAGGGCAACGAGGACCACCAGCAGTGGAACCTCAAGGCGAGCGGATCCTCGTACGTCCTGGAGAGCACCGACACCGCGGGCAGCTGCCTCGGCCGCTCGGGGGCCCAGGCGAAGACCGTCGCCTGCACGAGCGCCGACGCCGCCTGGCAGATCAACGCGACCGGTAGCGACCAGTACACGCTCCAAGCGCCGGGCACTTCAAGCTACTTGACCGTGGCCGACAAGCCCTCCGGCGCCAACTACCCGGCCCAGCTCGCCATCGGCTCCGCCGGCGGGCTCGCCTCCTGGTATCTGACCCCGATCACCTCGCCCACCAGGCCGATCCCCGCCCAGGACCAACGCACCCTGGACCAGGTCACGTTCCTCACCGCGCACAACGCCTACGCCAACGGGGTCGACGGCGGTTTCGCACCGCCCTTCGTGAACTTCTTCCCGAACCAGTCCCGGGGCATCAACCAGCAACTCTCCGACGGCGTACGGGGGTTCATGCTGGACATCCACCAGACCTCCGACGGTGCGATCCTCTGCCACGACAGCTGCACCCTGGTCAGCAGTCCGGTCGCCCTGAACGTCGACCTCCAGCGCATCGTGGACTTCCTCAAGGCGCACACCGACCAGTTCGTCACCGTCTTCCTGGAGGACTACGTCGACGCGACCGTCCTGCGCAGCGAACTCGCCCGCGTCAACGGCTTGTACGACGTGCTGTACCGCCCCGACCAGACCGGTGTGAAGCAGAACGGCTGGCCGAAGATGGCCGACCTGGTCGCGGCCGACCACCGGCTGCTGATCTTCACCGACCACAGCCGCGCCTCCGACCAGTCCGCCGGGCTCACCCGGGACAGCTTCGGCGTGATGTACCAGCGCGAGTGGACCGTCGAGAACTACTGGTCCATGGGCTCCGGCGCCGGCACCTCCGACTGGTCCTGCTACAGCCGCTGGTACGGCAGCGACCTCAACGTCCCGCTCACACAGACGTATTCGGGGTTCCGTCCGCTGTTCGTCATGAATCACTTCCGTGACGCGACCATCGCCGGGACGGCGCAGACCGACAACACCAAGGTCCTGGACCGGACCCAGCGGTTCTGCCAGCCGGCCGCCCGCAAGAAGCCCAACTTCCTCGCCGTGGACCGCTACGACCTGGGCAACCCCGCGTCGGCCGTGGACAGCCTGAACAGCTACACATATCCGTAAAGTGCGGGTGGCCGCGCCGCGCGTATGTGCGAAACTCCGCTGATGACCTCCGCGAAGATCACCGCCGCAGCCGCGGGCACCTGGAATCTCGGCGACCTGACCGTCAACCGCATCGGCTTCGGCGCGATGCGGCTGACGGGCAGCGCCGCCTTCAACCTCGGGACACCGAGCGACCGTGACCGGTCGATCGCCGTGCTGCGCAGGGCGGTCGAGCTCGGTGTGAACCACATCGACACGGCCGCCTTCTACTTCTCGACGCTGCGGTCGGCCAACGAACTCATCAACACCGCGCTCGCCCCCTACCCCGACGACCTGGTGATCGCCGCGAAGGTGGGCCCCTTCCGTACCTACTCGGGGGAGTGGGGCAGTGCGGCACGCCCGGACGACCTGCGCGGCCATGTCGAGGAGAACCTGCGCCAGCTCGGGCGCGACCACCTCGACGTGGTCTATCTGCGCAGGATGGGGCAGGACTCGATCGCCGAACACTTCGGCGCGCTCGCCGAACTCCAAGAGGAGGGCCTCGTCCGGCATATCGCGCTCTCCGACGTCGAGCCCCGGCACCTCGCCGAGGCGCAGGAGATCGCCCCGGTGGTGAGCGTGCAGAACCGGTTCGCGCTCGACTCGTACAAAGCCGAGACCGACGACATGCTGCGGATCTGCGGCGAACAGGGCATCGCGTTCGTGCCGTTCTTCGCCATCGCGGGCGCGGGCGGGGCGAGAAGCGCGACCACCGCCCACGACGACGAGGTCCTGGCCGTCGCGGACGCCCACGACACCAGCCCCGCCCAGATCCGCCTGGCCTGGACCCTGGCCCAGGGCCCGCACGTCCTCGCCATCCCCGGCACGGGCAACCCCGACCACCTCGCCGAGAACGTCGCGGCCGGCGCCATCCGCCTGACCGACGACGAACTGGCCGGGCTCAACGAGCTGCACAAGAAGGCCGGTTGAGCCGGGGCAGGGCTGCTCACACCAGCCAGACGCCGTCCCGCATCAGATGGCGCCCGGGCAGTTCGCGCACCTCGTGCCACGCCTGGACGGCCAGCGGCCTTACCTGGAAGAAGGAGTAGGCCGCACGGTCCTCACGGGGATCCCAGCCGTACTTCGCGTCGAAGGCATCGGCAGCAGCGGCGGCCGGGACGTCCTCGGCGGTGAAGGCCGTGGTCTCGCCGTCGACGAGCACGACGTCCCGGGTGTCCGCGAAGGCCAGCCGGGTCCGCCGCCCCTCGCCCAGATTGCGGCCCGTGGGGTTCGTGGGCCGGGTGCACAGCCAGACGGCCTCCCCGTCCCAGACGAACCACAGCGGGACCAGGCAGGGCAGCCCGTCGGTGTTCGCCGAGGCCACCCAGACGTCCAACTCCCCTTCCAGTCGCGCCAGTACGTCATGCCTGCGCTCCTCGGGGCCGCGGGGCGGCATGGTGATCTTCATGCCCGGGACGCTACCGGCAGCGCCCGCGCGGCGCCTCGGGCCGGGGTCGTAGGACCTCGGCCCGAGGCGTCGTGACGCCGGAAGAGTGGGGCGTGCCAGAAGGCGACATGGCGTCAGCCCTGTGAGGCGCGCGGGAAAGACGCCGTGGCCGTCAGCCCAGTTGAGCGTGCAGGAAGGGCACCGTGCTCGCCCAGGCGCGGGCCGCGGAGTCGGCGTCGTAGACCGGGCGGCCGTCGTTGAAGAAGGCGTGGTTCGCCGGGTAGAGGCGCAGGTCCGCGGTGATGCCGGACTGCCGCTCGACAGTCTCGCGCAGGGCGTCGAGGCTCTCCGCGGGGATGCTCTCGTCCAACTCGCCGTAGTGGCCGAGGATGTGGGCCTTCAGCCCGGAGAAGTCGGGGAACTCGCCCTGGATCACGCCGTAGAACGGCACCGCCGCGCTCACCCGCGGGTCGGCCGCGGCCAGGTACAGGACGAAGCCGCCGCCCATGCAGAAGCCGACCGCGCCGACCGTGTCCGAGGTGACCTCGGGGAGGGACAGCAGGTGGTCGACCGCGCCGGAGAGCAGTTCGACACCGCGGGCGACCGGGAGCGCCCGCATCATCCGCAGGGCCTCGTCGCTGTCGTGCGCCACGTTCCCGCCGTACAGGTCGGGGGCGAGCGCGACGAAGCCCTCCTGCGCGAGCCGGTCGGCCACGTTCGCGATGTGGTCGGTCAGGCCCCACCACTCCTGGATGACGATCACACCCGGTCCGCTCCCGGACGGCGGCAGCGCGAGATAGCCGTGGGCGGTGTCACCGGCGCTGGGAAAAGTGACGTTCTGGTGGGCCGGGGCTCCGGTCGACTTCGGCAGCTCGGAGGACATGACGCTCAACTCCTGTACGGCGGTGCTCGTTGGGGGGGAGTGCCGGGGCGGCCTCGACACGATCACCAGCCTGTCACGCCCCGACCCGGAGCTCGCTCCGGCCCCTTCCGCAAGAGGCGCGCGGGAATGGGCACACGCTTGCGATGACGACACGGCACCCTGACGACTACACTTCTGTAGACGGTCTGCCGGACCGCAGACGAGGACGGGGTGAGGATCGTTCCCATGGCCGACGCGAAGGACGAACGCCGACCGGCGGGTGAGCTGGAGGCCACCGTCATGGCCGCCCTCTGGGCCGCCGGAGCCCCGCAGACCCCCGGAGAGGTGCAGCTGAGCCTCGGCACGGGCCTGGCCCGCACCACGGTGACGACGATCCTGACCCGGCTGCACGACAAGGGCGTCGTCGACCGCAGGCGCCAGGGCCGCGGCTACGCCTACTTCCCGGTCCAGGACGCGCAGGGCCTCACCGCCCGCCGTATGCACACCGAACTCGACCGGGACGGCGACCGGGAGACCGTCCTCGCCCGCTTCGTCGCCCAGCTCAGTCCCGACGACGAACGCGTCCTGCGCGACCTCCTCGAATCCGGCGAACAATAAGGGCGGGCAGTAGGGTCGGGTGTGCCGAGGAATCCGGTGCTTGATGAAATTCGGTGAGCGATGATCGCCCTCCTGCTCCTCCCGCTCGTGCTGCCGTTCGCGCTGCGGCCCATGGCCCGGCGCGCCCTGGAGCGGCTCACGCCGGTCACCGCCCTGTGGCTGCTCACCGGCTCCGCGGCGACCGCGGCGGGCTGCACCCTCGCCGCACTCGGCGCGTTCGTCCTGACCGGCCTGCTCCGTCTCCCGCTGTTCGCGTCGCTCGGCGAACTGATCCACCCCCTGCGCACCTCCTACGGCGGTCTCGTCGCGCCGGTGGCCCTGCTGTCCGCCGGTGCCCTGGCCGTGTGCGCCTGGACGCTGACCCGGTGGGCGCTGTACCAGTCCCGAGCCTTCCGCGCCGCCCGTACGCGGGCCGGGGGCGGGCCCGTCGCGGGTGACCTCTGCGTGCTCGACTCCCCGCACCCGGACGCCTACGCCCTGCCCGGGCGACCGCACCGCATCGTCGTCACCACCGGGATGCTGCGCAGCCTCGACGCCGCCGAGCGCGAGGCGCTGTTCGCGCACGAGCGGGCGCACAACGCGGGCGGCCACCACTACTTCCTCGTCGCCGCCGAACTCGCCGCCCGCTGCCACCCCGCGCTCGGACCGGTCCGTGACGCGATCCGGCTCGCGGCCGAACGCGCGGCCGACGAGGCCGCAGCCACGGTCGTGGGCGACCGGCGCCTGATCGCCCGGGCCATCGCCCGCGCGGCCCTCGCCGGACAGTCGGCCCGCTCCCGGCGCCCGGACTTCGTCCCCGGCGCCACCACCGGCCCGGTCCCACAACGGGTCAAGGCCCTCCTCGCGGCCCCGCGCGGCACCCACCGCACCGCCGCCTGCGGACTCGCCACCCTGCTGATCGCCTGTGCGGTGCTCTCCTTCGCCGCCTCGGCCACCTCGATGATCGACGTCCACCATCGGGTGGAGGTGGCGCAGGGCGAGGAGGCCCGCTGAGGGTCGGGCCCGGCGGGCGACTGGCGCGAGCGACGTTTTACGTATAACCTCACCCGTCAACATCCCACCGAACGGAACCGCGCGGAGAGCCCCCGATGAGCCGTATCGCCCTGGTCACCCTCGTCGTCGACGACTACGACGAGGCGATCCGCTTCTACACCGAAGCTCTGGGCTTCCGCCTCGTCGAGGACACGCCCCGACCCGACAGCTCCCGCTGGGTCGTCGTGTCGCCGCCCGGCACGGACGGCTCCGGCACCGGTCTGCTGCTCGCCCGCGCCAAGGGCGAGGACCAGCGCGGCCGGATCGGTGACCAGACCGGCGGGCGCGTCGGCTTCTTCCTGCACACCGAGGACTTCGCCCGCGACCACGCCCGGATGCTCGCCGCGGGCGTGACCTTCCTGGAGGAACCGCGCCACGAGCCGTACGGTTCGGTCGCCGTCTTCCAGGACCTGTACGGCAACCGCTGGGACCTGCTCCAGCCCGCCGCCTGAACCTCCGTACCGCCCGACCCCGCTCACCGAACGACCGAGGAACGACCGCACATGTCATCTACGCGCATAGACGCCGACGCCCTCCGCCGGCTCCCCAAGGCCGTGCTGCACGACCACCTCGACGGCGGCCTGCGCCCCGCCACCGTGGTGGAGCTCGCGGAGACGGTCGGGCACACCCTGCCCACCACCGACCCGGACGAGCTCGCCGCCTGGTACTTCGACGCCGCCAACTCCGGTGACCTGGTGCGCTACATCGCCACCTTCGAGCACACCCTCGCCGTGCTGCAGAACCGCGAGGGCCTGCTGCGCGCCGCCGAGGAGTACGTCCTCGACCTCGCCGCCGACGGCGTCGTCTACGGAGAGGTGCGCTACGCCCCGGAGCTGAACACCAACGGCGGGCTCGCGCTCGGCGAGGTCGTCGAGACCGTTCAGGAGGGGCTCGCGGCCGGTATGGCGAAGGCCGCGGCGGCCGGAACGCCGGTCCAGGTGCGGACGCTGCTGTGCGGGATGCGGATGTTCGACCGGGTCGGCGAGGCCGCCGACCTCGCGGTGGCCTTCCGGGACGCCGGTGTCGTCGGCTTCGACATCGCCGGTGCCGAGGACGGCTTCCCGCCCGCCGACCACCTCGCCGCCTTCGAGCACCTGCGCCGCGAGAGCGTCCCGTTCACCATCCACGCCGGTGAGGCGCACGGCCTGCCCAGCATCCACCAGGCCCTCCAGGTGTGCGGCGCCCAGCGCATCGGCCACGGCGTCCGCATCACCGAGGACATCGTCGACGGCAAGCTCGGCCGCCTCGCGGGCTGGGTCCGCGACCGCCGTATCGCCCTGGAGATGTGCCCGACCTCCAACCTCCAGACGGGCGCGGCCACTTCGATCGCCGAGCATCCCATCACCGCCCTGAAGGACCTGGGCTTCCGCGTCACCCTCAACACCGACAACCGACTGGTGTCCGGTACGACGATGACCCGTGAGATGTCCCTCCTCGTCGAGGAGGCGGGCTGGACGGCCGAGGACCTGCGCACGGTCACGGTGAACGCCCTCAAGAGCGCGTTCATCCCCTACGACGAGCGCAAGGCCCTCATCGAGGACGTCGTCCTGCCGGGTTACGCCTCCGCGCTCTGAAGCAGCCCCCGCACGTACTGGGCCTGTCCGACGTGCTCCAGATCGTCGGACAGGACGCTGACCAGGCGCACGCCCAGACTGACCGGCGGGTCCCAGCGCTCGTCCACGATCCGTTCGTAGTCCTCCGGGGTCAGTCCGCGCAGATACGCCAGGGTCTGCTCGTGCACGGCGTCGTAGTACCCGGTCAGCTGCCCGGCCGACTCGACACGCACCTTGCCGACCTGCGTGGAGGTGTGGCCGTATCCCGTGTCCCGGGCGGGCAGATCGAGTCCGAAGCGCTTCTCCCAGCCCTGGGTCAGCCACACCTGGTCGAGGCCGGCGGCGTCGGCGACATGGTCGTCCTGGACACGGGTGAGATGCCAGACCAGCCAGGCGATGGAGTTGGCGTCGGCGGCCACGCGCGCGTGCAGCTGGTCCGGTGTCAGGCCGTCGACAGCGGCATGGACTTCTTCCTGGATACGGCCGTACGCGTCAATGAGGATGTCGTTGGCATGCATACGTCCACCATCGCGCATCGCCGTCCCTCACGCGGCCGGAGTCCCGGTTTCGAGCAGGGTCATCAGGGCCCGGGCCGCCGGGCTGGTGGCCTGCGGGGGCGGGAGCAGGGCCACCGTCTCGTACACCTCCTCGCCCGTTCCCTTGAGGGGGAGGGCGGTGAGGGGCTCGCGCTTGTGACGGAAGTGCTGGGGGACCACCGCGATCCCGAGGTTCTCGTCGATCAGATCGAGGAGGCTGTGCACGTCGTTGACCTCCAGCGCGACAGTCCGCCGTACGCCCGCCTCGGCGAAGACGGCGTCGGTGGTGCGGCGCGAGGCCCAGTCCGGGTGGAAGTCGACGAAGACCTCGCCGCCGAGGTCGTCCGGGGTGACCGCCGCGCCGGTCCGGGCGAGCCGGTGGCTGGGATGGCACAGCACGGTCATCGGCTCGCTGGTGAGCGACACCGAGCGCAGCTGGTCGGTGTCCGCCTGGGTGCGGTAGGCGAAGGCCAGGTCGAGGCGCCCGGCCGCAACCTCCTCCGCCAGCGCCCCGGAACCCGCCTGCCGCAGCCGGATCTCCACATCCGGGTGCCTGCGCCGGAATGTGGCGAGCAGCCCCGCCACATGCACCCCGGCGATGCACTGCTCGGTGCCCAGGGAGAGCGTGCCCCGCAGCACGCCCTGCACCGCGGCCACCGCCTCGTGCGCCGACCGAACCTGCGCGAGGATGCGCTCAGCCTCGCCGAGCAGGGCCCGGCCCGCCTCCGTGAGCGTGACGCGGCGGGTGGTGCGCACGAACAGCGGGGTCTGCAACTCCCGCTCCAGGGCGCGGATCGACGCGGACAGACCGGACTGGGACACCATCAACCGCTCCGCCGCCCGGGTGAAGTGGTGGTCCTCGGCGACGGCGATGAAATGCTGAAGATGACGCAGCTCCATGATTGAGAAGCGTAACCGCTGAATTCCATCGGATTCTTCTGTTGGACCACTGCCCGCAGGTCGGACAGAGTGGAGAGCGGTTCTCTGGAACCGGTATCCCGTGTGCCAACCCCTCTGGAGTCGCGTTGTACACCGCACACCCCGACCGTTACGCGGACCTGCCCTACCGGCGCACCGGCCGCAGCGGTCTGAAACTCCCCGCGATCTCGCTCGGCCTGTGGCACAACTTCGGGCCCGACCGCCCGGTCGACACCCAGCGCGCCATCCTGCGCCGCGCCTTCGACCTCGGCGTCACCCACTTCGACCTGGCGAACAACTACGGCCCGCCGCCCGGCGCCGCCGAGTCCGCCCTCGGCGAGGCGCTGAAAGCGGACTTCGGGTCGTACCGCGACGAACTGGTGATCTCCACCAAGGCCGGCTATCTGATGTGGCCCGGCCCCTACGGCGAGTGGGGTTCGCGCAAGTACCTGCTCTCCTCGCTGGACCAGAGCCTGAGCCGCATGGGCCTGGACTACGTCGACATCTTCTACTCGCACCGCCCCGACCCGGAGACTCCGCTGGAGGAGACGATGGGCGCCCTGCACTCCGCGGTCCAGCAGGGCAAGGCGCTCTACGTCGGCATCTCCAACTACTCGGCGGAGCAGACCCGCGAGGCCGCCCGCATCCTGGGCGACCTGGGCACCCCGCTCCTGATCCACCAACCGCGCTACTCGATGCTCGACCGCCGCCCCGAGGACGAGGGCCTGCTCGACGCGCTCGACGAGCTCCAGGTCGGCTCCATCGTCTTCTCCCCGCTGGAGCAGGGGCTGCTCAGCTCCCGCTACCTCGACGGCATCCCGGAGGGTTCCCGGGCGGCGAGCGACAGCCCGTTCCTGAACTCGGACGCGGTCACCGAGGACCTGGTGGGGCAGCTGCGCGCGCTCGACGACATCGCCAAGGGGCGCGGTCAGACCCTTGCCCAGCTGGCCCTGGCCTGGGTGCTGCGCGGCGGCCGGGTGACCTCGGCGCTGGTCGGTGCGAGCAGCCCGCAGCAGATCGAGGACAGCGTCGCGGCCACCCGCAACCTGGACTTCGACGCCGAGGAACTGGCCCGCATCGACGCGATCGTCAGGCCGTAAGCCGCTCGCTGATCTCCCAGAGGCGCGCCGCCGCCTCTGGGTCGACGGCGCGGGGCAGCACGCCCGGGGTGTTCTCACCGGCGTACCAGGCGGCCTCGTTCTCGGCGGTCACCAGCGGGCTGATGTCGACGTTCTCGCAGTACACCCCGCCGAGGCCGGCCAGTTGCGGACTGGTCGCGCACCAGACGCCGGTGGCCGCGCCCTGCTGCACGGTCTTCATCTGGCGCTCGGGATCACGGACGGGCCTGCCCTCGCCGTCGAGCGCCCCCGCGGCCTGGAGTATGGATGTGTCGAGGTGCTTGACGAGTCCGGTGTCGATGATGAGACCCGGGTGCACGGCGAAGGCCCGGATGCCCTGCGCCCGCCCGCGCCGGTCCAGCTCCACGGCGAACAGGGCGTTGGCCGTCTTCGACTGGCCGTAGGCCGCGAACGGCTCGTAGGCCCGGTGCTCGAAGTGCAGGTCGTCGAAGTCGATTCCGGCGAAGCGGATGCCCCGTGAGGACAGCGCCACGACCCGTGCGCCCTCGGCCGCGATCAGCGCGGGCCACAGCCGGGTGGTCAGCTGGAAGTGCCCCAGGTGGTTGGTGGCGAACTGCGTCTCGTAGCCGCGCGCGTCCCGCTTCAGCGGGGTCGCCATGATCCCGGCGTTGTTGACCAGCAGGTGCAGCGGGCGCCCGGAGGCGAGGAACTTCTCCGCGAAGGTGTCGACGGACGCCGGGTCCAGCAGGTCCAGGTACTCGACCTCGGCTCCGGGCACGGCCTCCAGCGCAGTCCGTGCCCGCTCCACGTCCCTCGCCGGTACGACGATCTCGGCGCCGGCGGCGCGCAGGACGCGGGCCGTCTCCAGGCCGATGCCCGAGTAGCCGCCCGTGACGATCGCGACCCTGCCGGTGAGGTCGATGCCCTTGATCACTTCCTCGGCGGTGGAGGCGGCGCCGAAGCCGGAGTTCAGGGGTTGCTGTGCGGTGGTGGTCATCTCTGCTCTCTCCTTGTCAGGTTGAGCTGGTGAAACCACCGTAGGTCGGCCGTTCCGTACGATGAATACTTGAGAATCCGCATTACTTGCGTGATAGTTCGAGCATGACCGTGGATCCTCTCTCCGACGCCCTCGCCGTCGCCGACGCCCGCAGCGTGTTCTCCGGCGGGTTCACGGCCGGCGGCGACTGGGCCATCCAGCTGCGCGGACGCGACCGGCTGAAGGTGAACGCCGTGCTCCAGGGCAGCTGCCTGCTGATACGGGACGACGGCGGCGAACCCCTTCGGCTCGCCGAGGGAGACGTGGTGATCTCCGACGGCGGTCAGCCGTACACGCTGTGCAGCCGGCCCGGTGTCGAGCCGACCGACTCCGACGACGTGGTGATGGACCCGGAGACGCGGATGGGCCGCCTCGGTCAGGGAGAGGCGGTGGATGTCGCCTGCGTGTCCGGGCACATCGACCTCAGCCGTGACCGCGGCGACCTGCTGCGCCGGGCGCTGCCGGAGCTGGTCCACGTCCGGGCCGACTCGCCCGATGCCGGTGTACTGCGCTGGCTCATCGGGCAGTTGGCGGCCGAGATGCGGACCCGCAGGGCCGGTGTCGAGTTCGTCTCGGCGCAGCTCGCGCAGCTGATGTTCGTGCAGGTGCTGCGGGTGTGTCTGGCCGAGTCTGGGGGCACCGCCTCTGGGGGAGGGCTGCCGCCCGGCTGGCTGCGGGCCCTCGCCGACGAACGGCTCGCCCCCGCCCTGCGTCTGATGCACGGCGACCCGGCCCATCCCTGGCAGCTGGAGGAGCTGGCCCGGGCGGCGGCGATGTCCCGCACCACGTTCGCCGTACGGTTCAAGGAGGCGGCCGGAGTGCCGCCCCTGACGTATCTGCTGAACTGGCGCATGAATCTCGCCGCCAGGGCCCTCCGCCAGGACGCCACCCCGGTCGGCGCGCTCGCCCGCTCCGTCGGATACACCTCCGAGAGCGCCTTCAGCAACGCCTTCAAACGCGCGGTCGGAGTGGCGCCGCGGCGGTACCGCGAAGAGGCCCTCGCTAGGAACTGAGCCGTTCTTCGAGCCGTACGGTCACGCGGTCTCCCTCGCCTTTCGCGATGGCCTTGCGGAGATCGGCTTTCACGGGCAGTTTGTGGGTGCCGTCCCCGAGGGCCATGAAGGAGCTGCGGAAAGGGTGACCGTCGATCGTGCCGCGCACCTTCACCAGACCGCGGGTGCCGAAGAACGCGACGGACTCTGGCCAGACGAGATAGGTCCAGCCGGCGTCGTTCGGGCTTTTGATCAATACGGCGGTGAATTCCTCGTTCAACGGGGTGCCGGTGCTCATGATGTCCTCCGCTCGGAGTGGTCTGTCGTACGAAAGACCACTCCGAGCGGGAGAACTCATCGCGGACACCGGGCCTCAGGCCCCGGCGGGCACCCGGTCGAGAAAGCCGAGCACGGAGCGGATACGGCCGTCCGCGTCCAGTGTGATCACGTCGAAGCCGGCGACGGGCGCCGACCCGTCGGCTTCGCTCACCAACTCCCAGGAGAAGCGGGCGGTGTCGTGGTGCCCGTCGACCGTCCCGACGGGACGGAAGGCGAACCCCGGGAACTGCGCGTGCGCCCCGGCGATCAGTCCGGCGATCTCCGTGTGGCCGGTGACTGCCGCCAATGGGTCGGTATAAGTACCCTCGACGGACCAGGCGGCGGCCACCGCCTTCGCCAGTGCCTCCGGGGCGTCCGCGTTCCAGGCCTCGAAGTAGCGGGCGACGGCATTCTCGTAGCGGGCGGTGTTCTCGGACATGGTGAATCAGCCTCCGTCGAGGTCGTTCGTACTGGTCAGATCCCGGATCCCGATGGGTGCCGACCCGGTGGTTCCACCATGCCGGGGACCGCGCGGAGGGTCGATTACCCCTCGGGTAATGGCGGTCGGCGATCCCCACAAAAGGGACCCCGAAGCTTTTCGGCCAAAAGGGGCTGTGAATATGCCAAGAGACTGGCTAAAAAGTCGTGGTGACAGTGTTTCAGGAGTGAACATACTCGTCTGCTAGGGCACCACTTCACGATGCGAATCCGCCATCGTGCGCACCACCTGAGCCACCCGAGCCGCCAGCCAGAGCCGCATGGAAAGCGAGGCCCGACCGGCAATCGAGACACGCGACGGGGGAGTGATCGTGCACGACGAATTCCTGTGCCATGTCACCGCGTACGGTACCTGCGGCGGACAGCGCGTCGGTGTGCCCCTGGGCACCTACCGCGCTCCCACATTGGCACTGGCCCTGTGGTGGTTACGGGACCGCGCGGTGTGGATGGCCGACCGGCTCGACCCGCAGCCGGAGAACCCGCGCTTCCCCAGGGGTGCGCTGGTACCGGTCGCCGACACGGCGCCCGACGTCCCCAAGGCGTTACGCACCTGGGCCCGCGACGTCGGTCATCAGGAGCAGGTCGCCTACGAGTTGGCGGCCGGCCGACTGGTGCAGATCGCCATCAGCGACGAGAGCACCGAGTACGAGCTGCTCGCCGAATCGGTGGACGCCCTCCGTATGCAGCGGACCGTTCCCGCACTCGTCGTCCCTGTCGCCTGACGCGTGTCGCCTGACGCGTGTCGCCCGTCGCGCACCCCTGACCGCTGGCCGGGCGCGCAGGTGGGCGAATCGGTAGAATTCAGGTCATGTCAGAGCGGCCGATGGCGCCGACCGCGCCCGAACTCCTCCTGGAGACGGAGTCGGGCTCCACGGTCATGACCCCCGGCCGCGACTACCACGTGGGCCGCGACCCGCTGAGCGACATCGTCATCGACGACGCCCGGGTCTCCTGGCACCACGCGGTACTGCGGCCCGACGCCGACCACTGGACGCTGGAGGACGAACACAGCACGAACGGCACCTACACCGACGGCCGCCGCGTCCAGCAGTGGGGTGTCGGCCCCGGCAGCGTGATCCGCTTCGGCAGCGCGGCCGACGGCCCGTGCGTCACCCTCGCCCACCGCCCGGCCCCGGCCCCGGAACGCCCCTCGGCCGTGTCCATGCCCGCCTTCACGGGCACCTTCCGGCAGCCGACCACCGTACGGCCGCTGCCCGCCCGCACGGTCCGTATCGGCCGGGCCGCCGACAACGACCTCGTCGTCGACGACCTGATCGTCTCCCGCCGCCACGCCGAGCTCCGGGCCATGCCGGACGGGACGTACGAGATCGTCGACCTCGGCAGCCACAACGGCACCTACCTCAACGGCCAGCCCGTCACCCGCGCCCCCATGGGTCCGGGCGACATCGTCGGCATCGGACACTCCGCGTTCTGTCTCGTCGGCGACCAGCTGCAGGAGTACGTCGACACCGGCGAGGTCTCCCTCGACGTGCAGGACCTCACGGTCGCCGTCGACCACGGCCGCAAGGTCCTCCTGGACCAGGTGTCGTTCCCGGTGGGTGAGAAATGCCTGCTCGCCGTCGTCGGACCCAGCGGCGCCGGCAAGTCCACCCTCCTCAACGCGCTCACCGGCCAGCGCCCCGCCGACCGCGGCACCGTCCTCTACGACGGCCGCGACCTCTATCGCGACTACGCCGAACTGCGCCAGCGCATCGGCCTCGTCCCGCAGGACGACATCCTGCACGCCCAGCTGAGCGTGCACAGCGCCCTGTCCTATGCGGCCGAACTGCGCTTCCCGCAGGACACGGCGAAGGCCGAACGGCAGGCCCGGGTCGAGGAGGTCGTCCGCGAGCTGGGCCTCCAGCAGCGGGCCGAGCAGCCCGTGCACAGCCTCTCCGGCGGCCAGCGCAAGCGGGTCAGCGTGGCCCTGGAACTGCTGACCAAGCCGTCGCTGCTCTTCCTCGACGAACCGACCTCAGGACTCGACCCCGGCATGGACCGCTCGGTGATGCACATGCTGCGGGGCCTCGCCGACGACGGCCGCACCGTCATCGTCGTCACCCACAGCGTCCTCAGCCTCGACGTCTGCGACCGCCTCCTGGTGCTCGCGCCCGGCGGCAGGGTCGCCTACTACGGGCCTCCCGGCGACGCCCTCGCCTTCTTCGGTTTCGAGCACTGGCCGGAGGCCTTCGAGTCCTTCGAACGCGATCAGGACCGGGACTGGGCGGGGGAGTTCAGGGAATCCCCCTTCCAACGCCAGTACATCCGCAACTCCACCGCGCAGCCCCACCTGCTCGGCTCCGGCCCGGTCGCCGTGGCGCCGCCGCCCCGGCCCCGCAGCCGCAGCGCCCAACTCGGCACGCTGGTACGGCGTTACGCCGCAGCCCTCGCCGCCGACCGGACCTTCCTCGCCATCATGATCGCGCTGCCGTTCGTGATGGGCGCGATGGCCCGCGCGCTCGCCGGGAGCACACTGACGCGGGAGACGGCGATGAACGCGCTGCTCATCCTCTGCGTCGGCGGCGTGCTGACCGGCGCGGCCAACGCCGTGCGCGAACTCGTCAAGGAACGCGCGATCTACCGGCGCGAGAGAGCCGTCGGCCTGTCCAGATCGGCGTACCTGCTCTCCAAGGTCGTCGTGCTGGGCGCGATCACCGTGGCGCAGGCCGTGGTGCTCACCCTGGTCGGTCTGTTCGGCGTCGACCTCAACGCTCCCCGTGGAAAAGGGGTGTTGATGCCGCCCCTGATCGAAATCACCGTGGCCGTGGCCCTGTTGGCGTTCACGGCGATGATGCTCGGCCTGCTGGTCTCCGCGCTGGTGCGCAAGGAGGAGGTCACGATGCCGCTGCTCGTGCTGCTCGCCATCGTCCAAGTGGTGTTCTGCGGCGCCCTGTTGAAGCTGCACGGCGTGCCCGGCCTGGAACAGCTCTCCTGGCTCGTGCCCTCGCGGTGGGCGCTTGGCGGCATGGCCGGCACCATCGGGCTGGCCCGGATCGTGCCGGGCGAGCTGACCGGCGATCCGCTGTTCCGGCACTCGGCCGGGGCCTGGCTGCTCAACATGGGCATGCTCGTCGTACTGTCGCTGCTCTTCGGCGTCCTGGTGTCCCGGCTGCTGCGCCGGCACGAACCCGCCGTGATGCGGAAATAGGGCGCCCCGATGACGACCACCCCCGGCTTCCGGCCCACGCATGTCGTCCCCGAACACGGGATGCTCGCCTGGGAGGCCCCGGACCCCGCCCGCCCCACCGTGCCCCTCGACGCGCTGCTCCCCGTGCAGCTCCTGGAGCGGCGCGGCGACTGGGCGCACACCCTGTGCTCCAACGGCTGGTCCGCCTGGGTCGACGGCCGCCACCTCATCTCCGTCTCCCAGGACCCGCCCGCCGCCGGCGCCCCGCGGGCCCGCACCGCCGACCCGCGCCCGCTCCTGGCCCGCGCCGAACAGGCCCTCGCCCGCTACCGCAGTGCGGTGGAGGAACTCGCGAGCGGCGCCCTCGACGGCGCGTCCTTCGAGGCCCGCACCAAGGGTCTGCGCATCGGAGTGGTCGTCGACGGCGCGTCCGTCTGGCTCTACGACGCCGACCACGAACGCTGGGTCTACGGCGACGGCACCCGGCTCAGCATCTACGCCACCGACGACGGACCCCGCGCGGAGCCGGCCGATCCCGGCCACGCCCCCACCCAGGTCGTGAGCCCCGATGGCCCGTGACGCGAGCCACTTCTCCGGGCGACCCTCCGAGCTGATCGGCCAGCAGATCGCCGGTTACCGCATCGAGGGCGAGATCGGCCGCGGTGGCATGGCGGTCGTCTACCGCGCCCACGACCTGCGCCTGGACCGCACGGTCGCCCTCAAACTGCTCGCCCCGGAACTCGCCCGCAATGACACCTTCCGCAAACGCTTCACCCACGAGTCCCGGGTAGCCGCCGCGATCGACCACCCGCACATCGTGCCGGTCTTCGAGGCGGGCGAGACGGACGGCGTCCTGTACATCGCCATGCGCTACGTCTCCGGCAGCGACCTGCGCCATCTCCTGGACCGGGCGGGCCCGTTGGGGCTCTCGGCGGCCACCCGCATCGTCGGCCAGGTCGCGTCCGCGCTGGACGCAGCGCACGAACACGGGCTGGTCCACCGGGACGTGAAGCCCGGCAACATCCTCGTGGCGCGCGGCACCGACGACGACCATCCCGAGCACGTGTACCTGACCGACTTCGGCCTGACGAAGAAGTCCCTTTCGCTGACGGGGTTCACGACGGTCGGGCAGTTCGTGGGCACGCTCGACTACGTGGCTCCCGAGCAGATCTCAGGCCGACCAGTCGACGGGCGCTGTGACGTGTACGGGCTCGCCTGCGTCGCCTTCGAGACCCTCGCGGGGCGTCCGCCGTTCCGGCGCGACGACGACATGGCGCTGTTGTGGGCCCACCAGTACGACCTGCCGCCGGCGGTCACCGAGTCCCGGCCCGATCTGCCCGGGCATGTCGACGCCGTGTTCGCGAAGGCGTTGGCGAAGAGTCCGGACGATCGGTACGAGTCGTGTCAGGCGTTCGTCACGGAGTTGCGGGGTGGGGTGTCCGGGCGCGCGGCTACCGCGGTGGACCTTGGGGTGGCCGCGGTGCCGGCGTGGGCTGCGCCGGTGTTCAGGGGCGGTAACTGATCTATTTTGTCTGCGGGTTCGTCGCGGCTGGGCGCGCCCACGCGGCGGAGCCGCATATGGATACGGCCCCGCGCCCCTCAGGGGGCGCTGTGCGCCCCGTTCAGCGGCTCGCGTCGTGCCGACACCTTGCGATGCGAGATCCGCCAGCCCGCCCCCGTCCGCACCACTGTGTCCTCGTACGTCACCGAACCGCACGAGCCGTCCGTCCGGACCCCCAGGCCCTTCGACCGGACCCGGACCCGTCCTTCCGCCGACGCGTCGATCACCACGTTCGTGACGTGATGGGCGACGGGGTTCCCGGCTCCCAACGCCAGGGACGCGCCCACGAGTTCGGGCAGGCCGGTGACCGTGCCCTGGGCGAAGTCGGTGAGGTCGTATTCGACGCCCGGGGTGAACACCTCCTCCAGACGGTCGAGTTCGCCCTCGTCGACCAAGTGGCCGTGCAGTGCGATCAACTCCGTTATGGCCAGGCGGTCTTCGAGCGTCAGCGCCATGTCTGCCCTCTCCTCGGCTGGGCGCAGACTCTCATGCCGGGCGCTGCGACTGCCCGGGGATTTCGATCTCGCCGTGGCGTCGTACCGGCTTGGCCAGCAATGCGCCCAGGAAGCCCGCGATCAACCCCCAGAGCGCCGCCAGCCCCACCGCCGACCACAACTCGGGCTTCAGGAACAGGTCGCCGGTGAGGCCGCCGCCCACGTCGCCGATGCCGAGGAGGGAGAGGCCGTAGTGGGCGGAGATCCGTCCGACGAGGCAGATCATCAGGACCGCGAGGGCGAAGGCGACCGCCAGGTGGACGGCGTGCTGCCAGGCGCGGGTGTGGGCCGGGGAGCGGGCGGCCATCAGGAACGCGGCGGACAGGAGGAGGACCGCGTTCACCACCAGGAGCCACCACACCCTGCCGTCGAACGCGGCGAGGGAGTGCAGGTTCAGGGTCGAGACGTCCGGGGTGCGCAGGACCTCGTCCAGCAGGTGGGGCATGGGCAGGCCGAAGGGGCCGTCGACCCGGCCGTTCCAGGTGGCTCCCAGGCCGATCGTGAGGGTGAGCCAGACCAGGTTCGGCATGCCGAGCAGGATCAGGGCGAAGGTCTGGGTGACGTTCCCGCGGCTCACCGCGGTGAGCAGGGCGACTACGACGCCGAGGGCGACGTAGGCCAGGAGGAGGGCGACCACGGCGTACGCGGCCGGGCGGACGGACGCGTGGAAGCGCAGCAGCGCGGCCGGGAGCGGTGCGCCGGGCGACACCAGGAGGGCCAGCACCAGTACCCCGGCCAGCCACAGCAGGCCGAACAGCACCGTCTGCGGTACGTCCGCCTCGAAGCCGACCTCGGGGGAGGCGCCGATCAGGTCGCCGATGTCGCCGAGCGTCCCGCTGCCGAGGGAGATCGAGAACTTCTGGCGTGCGCCGAGGGCCAGTCCGATCAGGCCGAGCAGCCACAGTACGGCGATACGTGCGGCCCAGCCGGCCAGCTCCGCGGCCGAGGCGACCGCGCGGTGTCGCAGGGGCCGTAGGAACGCGGCAGCGGTCGCCAGGGCGCCGGCCAGGGTCACCGAGAGGGGGATGACCGTCAGGCCCGCCTTTGTGTCGGCGAGGGCGCCCGCGTTTCCGGAGAGCTTCACGGTGCCGCCGACGGCCGTCACCACGGTCGCCGTGACGACCCGGGGGAACGCGCCGTCCGGGAGGTCCGTCGCGCCCGCCGCCCACAGGCCCAGCGCGGCGACCACGCCCATGGTGAGCAGGCCGGCCAGCACCGTGCTCAGGGCCTGGACCCAGCCGTGGCGGGGGACTGCCTGGTCGGAGGGGGTTCGGGGGGTCACGTCTGCCACGCTAAGCAGCGCCGGGGGAGCGCGCCCGCCGGGAGGGCCGTCCGCGTCGGCTTGCGGGCGGACGGGGGTCGGAGCACACAATGGGTTCGTTGTGGATAAAGCGGTATTAAACGTCATCAATGCCGCTGACAACCGCGTCGGGAAGAAGAACTCGTGAGCGTCGAACCTCCGTCTTCAGGCCGCCCCACCGGACCGCCCTCCGGCCCGCTGTCGGGACCCTCCCAGCCGCCTTCGGGCCCGCCCTCGCAGCCCTCGGGCAGCGGTGGCGCCGGATCGCCGGAACCGCACCGCCCCTGGTGGAAGTCGGTGCCACGCGTCGCGATCCTCACCGCGGTCGTGGTGGCCGCGGTGGTGCTGGGCCTCGTCTTCAGCCGCTCCGACGGCGGCTCGGCCAAGACCGCGAGCAAGGGCGAGGTCTTTCTGCAGGCCGCGGCGAAGACCGGTCCCGACCCGTTCACGGAGTCCACGGCGAGCGAGAGCTCCGCACCGCCCGTCTCCGCCTCACCCACTGCCTCGGAACCCGCGAACGCCGTACGCGGTGTCGACGGCGGCGCCCCCGGCCTCTACGGCGGTACCCAGAACGTCGCCAGCTGTGACGTGGAGAAGCAGATCAAGGCCCTCCAGGCGAACCCGGCGAAGAACAAGGCGTTCGCGTCCGTCGTCGGCGTCCAGCCCGCCGGAGTCCCCGCCTATCTGCGCTCCCTCACCCCCGTACAGCTGCGCATGGACACCCGCGTCACCAACCACGGCTACCGCGCCGGCGTCGCCACCAGCTACCAGGCCGTCCTCCAGGCCGGCACCGCCGTACTCGTCGACAGCCACGGCGTGCCCCGAGTCCGCTGCGCCTGCGGCAACCCGCTCTCCCCGCCCGTCGCCCAGCAGACCACCCCGAAGCAGACCGGCGACACCTGGTCGTCGTACCGGCCGCAGAACGTCGTCGTGGTCACGCCCGCACCGCAGGTCATCAACATCTTCGTGATCTACGACCCCCACAACGGGCACTGGTTCGGCCGCCACCACGGCGACACGGGCCGACACGACCACCGGACCCCGCCGCCGCTGAACCCGGCCAGCCCCTCGGTGACCGTGTCCCCGCCGACCTCGCCCTCCTCCGCATCCCCGTCGGCGTGCGCCTCCACCTCCCCCGGCACACCGGGCACGCCCGGCGCGTCCACGAGCCCGTGCCCGCCGACGTCGAGCTCCCCGTCCTCGCCGTCCGCTCCGTCCTCGTCGTCCCCGAGTTCGGAATCGCCGTCCTCCGAGCCGCCCTCGACCGAGTCGTCGGCAGCCTCGTCGGCCTCGTCCTCGGCACCCGAATCGGTCGTCTCCAGCGCTACGACGACGTCCGCGTCGGCTTCGCTGTCGAGCTTCAGCGCGCCGGTTTCCCCGGGGACGAGTTCACCGTCACTCTCGTAGGTGGACTGCCCGGCGTGGGGCTGGGTACGAGCACTGGTGCGACAGCAACAAGGCCGGCGCCCGCCTTCGAGAGAGACACGCATGATCGACCACCGGGACGGGGTAGTGATACCGACTCGTTTCGACGTGCCCGTGGAACCGCTGCGGCGGGCGGCGCACTACACCGGGGAACCGGGCTGCATCTCCGATGCCCGGCACTTCACGCACCAGTTCCTGGAGCAGCTCAGAACCGAGTGGTGCGCCACGATCGACGACCGGTCCGAGGGTGAACTGCTGCTGGTGGTGAGCGAGTTGGTCACCAACGCGGACCGGCACAGCAACGGCCCGTACATCCTGGAGCTGGAGGGCACGGACGCGTCGGTGACGGTGTCCGTCTGTGACAGCAGCGTCGCCCTGCCCCGGCTGTTCGCCCGCGACCCCGAGCGGATCGGCCGGCACGGTCTGGAGATCGTGAACGCCCTGGCCGCCCGGGTGACGGTCGAACGGGTACCGGTCGGCAAGCAGGTGCGTGCGGTGGTGCGCCTGAACAGCGAGGACCGCTAGGCCTCAGGCCCGGGTGGCCGTGATCAGTTCGTGGAGGTACCGCTTGGTGACCCGGCCGCCGTGTCGTGTCGCCAGCAGCTCCCGGAGGCAGGCCAGGAGGCCCTGGCGTGAGGGCTCGTCCAGGGCCAGATGGCCCGAGTAGGTGAGCACGACGTCGAGGTACTCGTCGGTCGTGTAGGTGATCTCCTGCGCGTCGCGCCACACCGTGACGTCCTCGAAGTGCTCGGAGCGCTCGAACTCCCCGGTGTCCGTGGCCGATTCGTCCTCGGTGGGACTCCGGAAGCCGGGCTGGGTGGTCGGGTCCCAACGTTCGTAGCAGCGCTGCATCCGGTCGAAGAACTCCTGGGTGCCGCCCGCCACATGGTGCGTGGTGACGACCGCGAGCTGCCCGCCCGGGCGCAGGGCGGACGCCGCTTTCGCCAGGAACATAGCGGGATCGAACCAGTGGAACGCCGTCGCGATCGCCACCAGGTCGAAGGGCTCGTCCGGCAGTTCCCAGCGCTCGAAGTCCGCCACCCGCACGTCCACCCGGGGGAACGCGCTCAGGTTGCGCCGGGCCACCGCCGCCAGGGACGGCCCCAGCTCCACGGCGGTCAGCCGACAGCCGAACTCGGCCAGCGGGACGGTGAGTTGACCGGTCCCGGGAGCGATCTCCAGCACCCGGCCGCCCGGGCCGAGGCCTGCCACCCGGGCCAGTTCCGCAACCAGGGGGCGCGGATACCGCGGGCGGGCCCGGTCGTACCGCTCGGCCGCACCGTCGAACGTGTCGCGCAGCACCGTTACCGCACCCTTCGGATCGGCGATTCCACCCAGGGCAGAATGCTGATCCCTTGCCCTGGCGTCCAGCGCTTTTAGTCTGAGGGGGTGAGCAATCAAGCGCCGAACCAAGCCCGCGTGATCCCCCTGCGCCCGCACGAGCCGGCCCCCCACCTGCCGGAGCCCACGGTTCCCGCGCCCAAGGAACCCCTGTGGCGCGACCTGGTCGGTGACGTCCTGCGACGTGAACGCCTCGCCCAGGAACGCACGTTGAAGGATGTGGCCGACGCCGCCCGGATCTCCGTGCCGTATCTCTCGGAGGTGGAGCGGGGCCGCAAGGAGGCCTCCTCGGAGGTCCTCGCGGCCGCCGCCCACGCCCTCGGTCTCGATCTCGGCGACCTGCTGTCGCTGACCCGGAACGAGTTCACCCAGTACCGCAACAGGCGTCAGGGCAGGGTGAGTTCGCCGTACAACGGGCTGTGCCTGGTCGCCGCCTGACGGTGTCGGTCAGACCGCGACGAGGCGTCGGCTGACCACCTCGTCGGCGAGGCCGTACGCCACGGCCTCCGGCGCGGTGAACACCTTGTCGCGGTCCATGTCGGCGCGCAGCGTCGCGATGTCGTGGTGCGTGTGCCGCGACAGCACCTCCTCCACCTGGGAGCGGATCCGCACCATCTCCTTTGCCTGGAGCGCGAGATCGGAGACCATGCCGCGCTGCCCGCCGCTCGCCGGCTGGCCGAGCAGCACGCGCGCGTGCTCCAGCACGAACCGCCGTCCCGGGTCCCCGCCAGCCAGCAGTACGGCCGCCGTGGAGGCCGCCTGGCCGACGCAGAACGTCGAGATCGGGGCCTGGACGTACGTCATGGTGTCGTAGATCGCCATGAGCGAAGTGAACGAGCCGCCGGGGGAGTTGATGTAGATCGCGATCTCGCTCTCCGGGGACGCCGACTCCAGATGGAGGAGTTGCGCGATGACGACATTGGCGACCCCGTCGTCGATCTCGGTGCCGAGGAAGATGATCCGCTCGGACAGCAGCCGGCTGAACACGTCGTAGGACCGCTCGCCCTGCGGGGTCCGCTCGACGACGTTCGGAATCGTGTACGTCCCCATGTCAGAGCCCCATCCGTCGCTTGGAGGCGGCCGGGCGGACGTCGGCCAGGGAGGCGACGACCTGGTCCACCATGCCGTACTCCTTGGCCTGTTCGGCCGTGAACCAGCGGTCGCGGTCGCCGTCGCGGGAGATGGTCTCCTCGCTCTGGCCGGTGTGCTGGGCGGTGAGGCGTTCGATGGTCTTCTTGGTGTGGTCCAGGTTCTCCGCCTGGATCTCGATGTCGGCGGTGGTGCCGCCGATGCCCGCCGACGGCTGGTGCATCATGACCCGCGCGTGGGGGAGGGCGTAGCGCTTGCCGGGTGCGCCGACGGTCAGCAGGAACTGGCCCATGCTCGCCGCGAAGCCCATCGCCAGCGTCGAGACGTCGTTCGGGATCAGCTGCATCGTGTCGTAGATCGCGAGACCCGCCGTCACCGAGCCGCCGGGGCTGTTGACGTACAGGCTGATGTCCGTGCGCGGGTCCTCCGCGGACAGGATCAGGAGCTGGGAGCAGACCCGGTTCGCGGAGACCTCGTCGACCTGGGTGCCGAGGAGCACGATCCGCTGGGCGAGGAGCTGCGCGGCGAGGTGGTCGTCGAAGCGGGAGGGCGGGGTGTCGCCCTCCTCGGCGCGTGGCATGAGGGGTGGTGCGAGACCGGCGGTGAGTGGAGACATTCGGTCCTCCTTGTCGAGGCTCTGTGGTGTCTCCACTGTTGACCGGTAAGCGCCCGAACTGCGGGTTTCTAGGCTCGTAGCAGATTCGCCGTGGGCAGAGCGGTCACTCCGAGTCCTTCTCGCGCAGCTGCCGGAAGAAGGCCCGTACGTCCTCGGCCAGCAGGTCCGGTTCCTCCATGGCGGCGAAGTGGCCGCCCCGGTCGAGCTTGGTCCAGCGGACGATGTTCTCGGTCCGTTCCGCCTTGTGGCGCAGCGGGATCTGGATCTCGGCGGGGAAGAGGGCGAGCGCGGTGGGGGTGGTGGAAGGGAGGGTGGGGGCGGCGGCCCGGGCACCGGTGGCGTGGGCCCGCTCGTAGTAGATCCGGGCGGCCGACCCCGCGGTCCCGGTCAGCCAGTACAGCATCACGTCGGTGAGCAGCCGGTCCCGGTCCACGGCCTCCTCCGGCAGTTCCTTCGAGTCGGTCCACTCCCTGAACTTCTCGACGATCCAGGCGAGTTGACCGACCGGCGAGTCCGTGAGCGCGTACGCCAGGGTCTGCGGGCGGGTGGTGTGCAGGACCGCGTACCCGGTGCCCTCACGGGACCAGGCGGTCCAGCGGCGCCACGACTCCAGGGCGTCCGCCCGCTCCTCGGGGCCGAGCACGTCCAGCTCCTCGGGGGTGGGCTCGGTGAGGGCCTGCGCGCCCGGGAGCAGGTTGAGGTGGACGCCGATGACCCGGTCGGGGTGGGCGCGGCCCAGCTCGCGGCTGATCGCCGCGCCCCAGTCGCCGCCCTGTGCGCCGAACCGCTCGTAGCCGAGGCGGTGCATCAGCTCGGCCCAGGCGTCGGCGATGCGGCCCGCCTCCCAGCCGGTGTCGGCAGGCGGCCCGGAGAGGCCGAAGCCCGGGATGCTGGGTACGACCACGTGGAAGGCGTCGGCCGGGTTGCCGCCGTGGGCCGCCGGATCGGTCAACAGACCCACGATGTCGACGAATTCGACGATCGAGCCCGGCCAGCCGTGGGTGATGATCAGCGGGGTGGCGTCCGGTTCCGGGGAGCGGATGTGCGCGAAGTGCACGTTCGAGCCGTCGATGGTGGTCGTGAACTGCGGCCACGTGTTCAGCTCGGCCTCGGCCGCCCTCCAGTCGTACTCGTGCCGCCAGTACCGCACCAGCTCCCGCAGATAGTCCGCCGGCACGCCGTACGCCCAGCCGGTGCCGGGCAGCTCGTCGGGCCAGCGGGTGCGGTCGAGGCGGGCGTGCAGATCGTCGAGGTCGGCCTGCGGGATGTCGATGCGGAACGGGCGGACGCTGTCTGCCTGCGAGGACGTCATGGAGTCCGAGACTAGTTCCGGGCGGCGGATCGGCCACCTGAATTGTCCGGTGCCCCGACCGATGAGTTTCGTGGAGGGCTCCGGTCGATACAGATGACCGTGTTCGATGCCCCGGAGCCCATGGAGGAGCTCATGACCACCGACGGATTCACCACGTGCCTCTGGTTCGACGGCCAGGCCGAGGAGGCCGCCCACCTCTACGTGTCGATCTTCAAGAACTCCAGCATCGGTCGCGTCAGCCACTACGGCGAGGGCGCCCCGCAGCCGGCGGGCTCGGTGCTCACCGTCGAGTTCACGGCCTTCGGCCAGAAGTTCGTCGCGCTGAACGGCGGCCCGATGTTCAAGTTCACCGAGGCGGTCTCCTTCCAGATCCCCTGCGAGAACCAGGAGGACATCGACTACTACTGGGCCAAGCTCACCGAGGGCGGCGGCGAGCCCGGCCCCTGCGGCTGGCTCAAGGACAAGTACGGCCTGTCCTGGCAGGTCGTCCCCACCCGGCTGATCGACATGATCACCGACCCGGACCCCGCGAAGGTCGCCCGTGCGACGGAGTCCTTCATGGCGATGGGCAAGTTCGACCTCGCCGCGCTGGAGAAGGCCTTCGCGGGGGAGTGACCCGGCTACGCAGGCTGCGCCAGCGTCGCCACCTCGGCGGCGCCCAGCGCCCTGCCGTAGACCCGGAAGTCGTCGACCGCGCCCTTCAGGTACGGGTCGGCGTACTGCGACCGGCCGACGTATCCGGCCCGGACGTGGTTGCCGAAGCGGCGCGGCTCCACGGTGACGGCGGTGTTCCGGCCGGCTTCTGCGCCGTCCACGTACAGGACGGCGGTCCCGTCGCCGTAGGACACCGCCACATGCACCCAGCGGTCGGTGGGCAGCGGCTCGGCGTCGATGCGCTGCTCGGCGCCCGCCCCGCCCGCGGTGATCGCGTACCGCAGGGTGCCGTCACCGCTCAGCGGGGTCAGGAACAGGTTGGCGGTGACGCCGGTGCCGAGGTCGAAGATCCGGCTCCAGGCGCCGGGGCGACCGTCCAGCCGGACCCACGTCGCGAGCGAGTACGCCGACGCACCCGCCAACAGGTCCTCGGCGAGGGCGACATGACCGTCGACGCCGTCGAGGGCGACCGCGCCACCGAGCCGGCCGTCCGCCAACCACGCCGCTCCGCCTGCCAGTCGGGCCGTACGGCCGTTGCCCGTCGCGTCGGAGGCCGTGGTGCCCGAGGTCTCGTCGAAGCGCTGCCAGGCGGCGAACTCCGGGGGCGGGGGCGGGGGTTCGCCGGTCAGCCAGTACACCGAGTAGTGCTGGTGGTGGACGCGGGCGATCGGCAGCAGGGTCACGTCCGTGTCGTCCGCGCGGGCGGTGAAGCGCAGGGGGTTCGAGGACTCCTGGCGTACGGAGTCGACGTCCAGGCGTGACAGCCACGGGTCGGCCCGGTCGCCGAACGCCCCGGCCAGCACGACCGGACCGTGCAGCACGGCCTGCACATCGGGGTCGTCGGGGGTCGGCTCCACGACCGTACGCATCGGCAGGGACACCTCGACGCGGTCGCCGGCGCGCCAGGTCCGCTCCAGGGTGAGCCAGGTGCCCGGCTTCGGACGGTCTGGTAGCGCACGGCCGTTGAGGGCGGCGCGGGCGCCACAGGCCCAGGACGGGACGCGGACGCGCAGCCGGTGTGCGGACCGGCCGGCGATGACCGTCAGGGTGGTGGTGGAGCGGTCGGGGAAGCCGGTGGTCTGCCGCCAGGTGATGCCCCGCTCGCGCCAGACGACCTGGGACGGCACGAACAGATTGACCAGCAGGGCGTGTTCGTCGTGCGTGTAGACCGTGTCGGCGAGCTTGGCGTGTGTCTCCATGCCGGTGCCGTGGTCGCAGGAGAAGTTGTCGTAGTCCGTGGAGTACACGTTCGGATCCGCGCCCATGAAGGACGGCTGGCGCTTGAACGAGCCCGGCGCCAGACCGGTGTAGTAGATGTTGAAGCCGTGCTCGGAGTCCGGGTCCTGCTCGCCCAACAGCTGGTTGAACAAGGCCCGTTCGTAGAAGTCGAGCAGGTCGACGCGGTCCGGGGCGTGGAAGTGCAGCAGCCGGGTCAGCTTGAGCATGTTGTAGCTGTTGCAGTTCTCGCAGGTGTTGTCCGACAACTGCCCTGCCACCACGTCCGGTTCGTGGAACGCCTCGCCGTTGCTGTTGCCGCCGATGACATACGAGTGGTGGCCGGTGACGATCTCCCAGAAGTTCGCGGCGATCGTGCGGTACCGCTCGGGCAGCCCCTCCTCCCACAGCCGCAGCGCCCCGACCATCTTCGGGATCTGCGTGTTGGCGTGCAGCCCGGCGAGTCGGTCCTCGCCCTGCGCCAGCGGATCGAACACCCGGGCGTGCGTGAAGCGTTCGGCGACATCGAGCCAGGCGGTGTCGCCGGTGAGGGCGTGCAGATCGGCGAGCACGTCGTTCATCCCGCCGAACTCGGTCTCCAGCACCCGCTGCATCCGCTCGTACGACAGCCCCGCGGTGCGCGCGCCGACCCAGCGCGCCTGCCGCAGCACCACGTCGAGGGCCTGCTCGTTCCCGGTCAGCCGGTACTGCTCGACCAGTCCCGCCATGATCTTGTGGATCGTGTAGTACGGCGCCCACACCCCGGTCCCGGCCTCCAGCCGGTCGAAGAAGCTCTCCGGGAACGCGGACAGATAGCCGGTGCGGAAACCCGCGGCGGGCGAGGCCGCCTGACACTTCGCCAGCTCGGCGACCAGGGTGCGGCCCTTGTCGCGCAGGACGGTGTCACCGGTGTTGGCGTACGCGAGCGCGAGTCCGGAGAGCAGATGGCCGGTGGAGTGGCCGCGCAGTTCCACGTCGGGCCCCTCCCAGCCGCCGCAGGGCTGGGCGGTGCTGGGCAGGCGGACGTTGGTCCGGAAGGTGTGCAGCAGCCGGTCGAGGTCGACGAAGCGCAGATAGGCCGAGTTGCGGCGCTGGTTGTCCCGGAACGGTCCGTCCAGCAGGGTCACGGCGGTGAGCGCAAAGGCGCGCACCGCGGTGGGTTCGGCGGCGGCGCGGTCCGTGGCGGCGTACGCCGTGCCGTCCGTGCCGGTGAGGGTGAGGGCGGCCGAGGTGGCACCTGCGGCCGCGAGCAACTGACGTCTGCCCAGGGGTGGGGTCATCACCGATGTCCTTCGCATGTCGAGGAGTGGGGAGTCGGAGCGGCGGTGTCCCTCCACCGCTCCACTCCGGTTCGAAATCCCGAAGGTCGTGCGACATGCTGTGCGCTGGACACGCTAGGCGCCCGCTGGGTGATGTCAACAGGGCGTGGAGGGGCGGCAGTTGACGGTGAGGACGGGAACGGGGCCGGCGGTCAGGTGTCGCTGTCCAGCAGCAGGGCGTGCAACTCGGCCGCCCGCCTGGCCAGTTGCTCCGCCTGCTCGGCCCTGGCGCGGGTGCGCGGCCGGGGGAGCGTGATGTCGAGGACCGTACGGATCCGGCCGGGGCGGGGCGTGAGCACCACCACCCGGTCGGCCAGCATGACCGCCTCGTCGACGGAGTGGGTGACGAGGACGACGGTGGACGGACGCTCGCGGTGCGTGCGCTGCAACTCGGCGCACAACTCGTCCCGGGTGAGCGCGTCGAGCGCGGAGAACGGCTCGTCCACCAGCAGCACCCGGGGGCCGCTGCATCAGCGACCGGCACGGCGCCACCCGCTGCTGCATCCCGCCGGACAGCTCGCGCGGCAGGCGCCGCTGGAAGCCGTCGAGACCCGTCGCCTCGATCAGCCCCAGCGCCCGTTTGCGCGAGCCGTCGCGCCGGTCGCCCGAGATCTCCGCAGGCAGCAGCACATCGTCCAGCACCGACCGCCACGGCAGCCGGGCCGGCCGCTGGAAGAGGACGGCGCAGTCGCCGCGCGGCCCGGTGACGGCACGGCCGCCCATGAGGACCTCGCCCCGGGTCGGCACCGCCAGCCCGGCGATCAGCCGCAGCAGCGTCGACTTCCCGCTGCCGGAACGCCCGACGACCGCCACGAACTCGCCGTCACCGGCCTCCAGATCGATGCCCTGAAGCGCTTCGACACGGCCGCGCCGATGTGCGAACTCCTTATCCGTCCCTTCCTGCTGCCCGCACCCCCCGACGTCGTCGACGCCTTCGGCCGACTGCCCGGCTACCTGCTCCGCCAGACCTGGCAGACGTTCACCGAGACGGCCGTCGGCTTCGGCCCGGCCGTCGGCGCGGGACTCGTGACCGCCGTACTGCTCACCGCGTCCCGGGGCGTGGAGCGCGCCGTCATGCCGTTGCTGGTCGCCGTCAACGCCGTACCGAAGATCGCGGTGGCACCGCTTCTCGTGGTCTGGCTCGGCTTCGGCACGGCCCCGAAGGTGTTCATGGTGGCCCTGCTCGCCTGGTTCCCGGTGGTCGTCTCGACCATGGCCGGGCTGACCTCGGTCCCGCTGGAGCTGACCGAGCCGGCCCGCTCCCTCACCGCGTCCCGCTGGCAGACGTACCGCAAGTTCCGTATCCCCTGGGCCCTGCCCCAGGTCTTCACCGGCCTGCGCCTCGGGGTGCCCCTGGCCGTCGTCGGCGAGTTCGCGGGCGGCGACCAGGGCCTCGGCTACGTCATCGTGGCCTCCGGCGACAACGCCGACACACCCCTCGCATTCGCCGCGATGGCCCTGCTCAGCGCCATGAGCGTGCTGCTCTTCCACGCCGTCGTCCTCGCGGAGCGGGCGCTGCTGCCCCGGGCCCGCGAGACCACCGGCTGAGCCGGTCCGTCACCGGCCGAGCCGCCCCCTGCGCGACGCCTCCTGGTAACCAGTGCGTTTCGGACGTTAATTTCCGCGCCCAAAGGGTTGGCGGGAAACCATCGCCTCGTTATCGTTCACGCACTTCACTCAATCGTTCGGCTGAACGAATAGCTGGGCGAATAGCGACAAGGACGGTCGGTACATGTCCGACATCCACCACCCGGGCCGCCGCTCGGTGCTCACCGCGGGCCTCGCCTCGGCGGCGGCACTCGGCGGGTCCTGGCTGCTGACCGGCTGTGCCGGGGCGGAGGCCGCCCCCGTCCTGCCGGCCGCCGCCGCGAAGGGCGCCCCCGACCGCGGCGGCACCCTGCGCATCGCCCGGCCGCCCGCCTCCGACGCCGAGACCCTCGACCCCGCCAGCTCACTGTCCGCGTACGAATACCTGGGCGCCCTCTACAACCGGCTCGTCCGCATCGGCACGAACGGCGAGCTGGCTCCCGACCTCGCCGAGTCCTGGGAACCCGACGCCAAGGCCCGCACCTGGACCTTCCGCCTCCGCAAGGGCGTCGCCTTCCACAACGGCCGCGCCTTCACCTCCGCGGACGCCGCCTACACACTCCGCCACATCCTCGACAAGGCGACGGCGTCCCCGCAGGCCGCGGTCCTCGCCCCGCTCATCGACCCGGCGAAGCTGGGCACACCCGACGCCCACACCCTCGTCGTCCCCCTCAAGACCCCGAACGCCGAGTTCCCGAGCCTGCTGACGCACTACAACTGCTACGTCATCCCGGACGGCAGCGCGAAGTCCGTCGGCCGCACCGGCATCGGCACCGGCCCCTTCAAGCTGGAGTCGTTCGCCCCGGCGGGCCCCGGCCGCGTCACCGCGTACGCGGACCACTGGGCGGGCCGCCCCGTCCTCGACGCGATCGACTTCTACTCGGTCGCCGACATGTCGGCCCGCTCGAACGCCCTGCTGGCTGGACAGGTCGACCTGCTCTCCCAGACCAACCTCGACTTCGCGACCGCCCGCGTGGTCGCCGCCTCGGACCGCGCCACCATCGCCCGCGTGAAGAACGCCCAGTGGTACGTCCTCCCGATGCTCACCACCGAGAAGCCCTTCACCGACGTCCGGGTCCGCCAGGCCATGAAGCTCGCCTACGACCCCGAGCACGTCGTGCAGGTCGCCCTCCAGGGCGCGGGCACGGCGGGCTGGGACAACCCGGTGCCGCCGAGCGACCCGGCGTACATCTCCGCCCACCCCAAGCACGACCCGGAAAAGGCGAAGTACCTGCTCAAGCAGGCGGGCCACGAGGGCCTGGCGATGGACCTCTACACCTCCTCCTACGACCCGTTGTTCACGCCGATGGCGCTCGCCTACCAGGACTCCGCGAAACGGGCCGGCATCCGCATCAAGGTCAAGACGGCCTCCGCGGACTCCTACTACACGCAGATCTGGATGAAGAAGCCGCTGATGGCCACCTACTGGTTCACAGGCCGGCCCGTCGACCAGCTCTTCACCCAGATCTTCCGCAGCGGCTCCTCGTACAACGAGACCGCCTGGTCCGACAAGGGTTTCGACGCGGTCCTCGACCGGGCCCGCGCCGAGCTCGACGACACCAAGCGGCGCGAACTGTACGGCGAGGCACAGACGTTGGTGATCGAGAAGGGCGGGGCGATGACCCCGATGTTCGCCGACCGGCTCGTCGGCATCTCCCGCAAGGTACGCGGATACGCCGAGCACGGCTTCGAGTTCGACTACCTGGGCATCGGCCTGAAGGGAGCCTGACCATGCTCTCCTTCATAACCCGCCGTATCGCGGCGGCAGTCGGCACCCTCTTCCTCTCCTCCGTCCTCGTCTTCCTCGCCGTCCAGGCCCTGCCCGGCGACGTCGCCACGCAGATCCTCGGCAAGGACGCGACCCCGGACGCGGTGGCGGCCCTGCGCGAGAAACTGAAACTCGACAAGCCCGCCTGGGAGCGGTACGTCGACTGGGTGGGCGGCGCCCTGCACGGCGACTTCGGCACATCTCTTGTCTCCGGCAAGGCAGTTGGCGGCGAGGTGTCCATGTACCTCGCCAACTCCGCCCTGATCGCCCTCGTCACCGTCCTCTTCGCGGTCACCGGCTCGATCGTCCTGGGCATCCTCGCGGGCCTGTACCGCGACCGCTGGCCCGACCACGTCATCTCCACCGTCAGCCTCGTCGGCATGAGCGTCCCCGAGTTCGTCGTCGCGACCGTCCTGGTCCTGTGCTTCTCGGTCGCCCTCCCGTGGTTCCCGGCGGTCGTCCTCTACGGCCCGGACGCCTCGGTCGCCCAACTCCTGCCCGCCGTATGGCTTCCCGCCCTCGCCCTCGCCGTGGTGATGGCCGCGTACATCGTCCGCATGGCCCGCACCTCGGTCATCGACGTGATGGCCACCGAGTACGTCACCACCGCCCGCCTCAAGGGCCTCTCCACCTGGCGGGTCGTCACCCGGCACGCCCTGCCGAGCGCCCTGCTGCCCACCCTGCACGTCATCGCGCTCAACGTGGCCTGGCTCGTCGGCGGGGTCGCCGTCGTCGAGAACGTCTTCAACTACCCGGGCATCGGCAAGCTGATCCTCTCCTCCGTGCAGAACCGCGACCTGCCCACCATCCAGGCCATCGCCCTGATCAGCGCGGTCGTCTACGTCGTCTGCAACCTCGCCGCCGACCTGGCCACCATGGCCCTCAACCCCAGGCTCCGCACCCGAGGGAGGACCCGATGACCACGCTCGCCACCACCCCGACCCTGGCCGCACGCGGCACCCGCGCCTGGCGCACCCTGAGTACCTCCCGCACGGCGCTCGTCGGCCTCGCGATCGTCGCCGTACACGTCGTGATCGCCCTGCTGGCCCCGCTCCTCACCTCCTACGACCCGATCGCGAACGACGCCGACCACGCCCTGCTCGGCTCCAGTTGGAGCCACTGGGCCGGCACCGACCAGTACGGCCGCGACGTCCTCGCCCGCGTCCTCTACGGCGGCCGGTACGCCCTCGGCGTCTCCCTCGCCGCCACCCTCCTCACCGTCGCCCTCGGCACGGTCATCGGCTGCGCGGCGGCACTGCGCGGCGGCTGGTTCGACGACGTGCTGGGCCGGGTCCTGGACGCGGTCCTGTCCGTCCCGTCGATCCTCGCCCTGCTCGTCGTGGTGACCGCCCTCGGCACCGGCCCTGCCGTCATCGTCCTCGCCGTCGCGATCGTCTTCGTCCCGCAGGTCGTCCGCGTCGTGCGCGGCGCCGCCCTCGCGGTCGTCCCGGCCGACTACGTGACCGCGGCCCGCGCCCGCGGGGAGAGCACCTGGTCCATCCTGCGCCGGGAGATCCTGCCGAACATCACGGACGTGGTGTGCGTGGAGTTCGCGATGCGGGCCTCCTGGGTCGTCCTGCTGATCTCCTCGCTGTCCTTCCTCGGCTTCGGCGCCGACCCGCCGACTCCCGACTGGGGACTGATGGTCGCCGAGAACCGCACCGCCATCACCGTCGTCCCGATGGCGAGCATCGCTCCCATCATCGCCCTGGCCACCCTCGTGGTCGGGCTCAACCTCGCGGCCGACGGCCTGTCCAAGGCGTGGGGCGTCGACCGGATCAGGGAGGGCTCCTGATGACCCCGATCGTTTCCGTCAACTCCCTGTCCGTGGCCTACCGTTCGGGCGGCCGGGACGTGCCCGTCGTGCACGAGGTGTCCCTTGAGGTCACCGAGGGGCGGACGCACGCTCTCGTCGGGGAATCCGGCAGCGGCAAGTCGACCGTCGCCGCGACCCTGCTCGGGCATCTGCGCCACGGCTCGCGGATCACCGGCGGATCGGTGGAGGTGTCCGGCGCCGACGTATTCGCCCTGCCCGCACGGGAGTTGCGGCGACTGCGCGGCGGCACGGTCGCGATGGTCGGCCAGAACGCCGGCCATGCCCTCACCCCCTCCATGCGCATCGGCCGCCAGATCGCGGAGGCCGGCGGCGAGGTCCCCGTCGTGGAACTCCTCGCACAGGTGCGGCTGCCGCACCCCGCCGAGCTGGCCCGGCGCTATCCCCACGAACTCTCCGGCGGCCAGCAGCAGCGCGTCGCCATCGCCATGGCCATCGCGGCCCGCCCCAAGGTCCTGGTCCTCGACGAACCGACGACCGGCCTTGACGTCGTCACCCAGCGCAGCGTCCTCGACCTGATCGCCGCCCTGAGCGACGAACTCGGCCTGGCCGCCGTGCTGGTGAGCCACGACCTCGGCGTCGTCGCCCACATGGCCGACGAGGTGACCGTCCTGCGGTCGGGCCGGGTGGTCGAATCGGCGCCCACCAGACAGCTCTTCGCCCAGCCCCAAGACCCGTACACCCGCCGCCTGTTGGCGAGCGTGCCGCGCCTCGACGACACAGGGCTCGCCGTCGTCGGCGAGGCGGGGGAGCGGGAGGTCAGGCCGAAGGCCGAGGTGCCCGCCGACGCCCCGGTGGCCGTCTCCGCGCAGGACGTCACCATCGACTACGGCAGTACGCGTGCCGTGCACGGCGTCTCCTTCGACGTCCGGCGCGGCGAAGTCCTCGCCCTCGTAGGCGAGTCGGGCAGCGGCAAGTCCACCCTCGCGTGGACCCTGGCCGGACTGCACACCCCCTCCGGCGGCACCATGCGCCACGAGGACGGCGACCTGACCCGTCCGGCGCAGCAACGGCCGCTGTCCCTGCGCCGCCGGGTACAGCTCGTCTTCCAGAACGCGGACACCTCGCTCAACCCCCGCCGCTCCGTGGGCGACGCGGTCCGCCACCCCCTGCGCTTCTTCGGCACGGCGACCGACCGCACGGAGGCGGCCGAGCGGGCCCGACAGCTCATCGCCGACGTACGGCTCGACCCGGCCCTCGCCGACCGCCTCCCCGCGCAGCTCTCCGGCGGCCAGCGTCAACGCATCGGTATCGCACGGGCGTTGGCGGGCGAGCCGGACGTGCTGATCGCCGACGAGATCACCACCGCCCTGGATGTCTCGGTCCAGGCGGACGTACTCCGCCTCCTCGACGACCTCCGCCGCGAACGCGACCTCGCCTGCCTGTTCATCAGCCACGACCTGGCCGTCGTACGGGGCATCGCGGACCGGGTCGTGGTCCTGCGGCACGGAGTCGTGGTCGAAGAGGGCCCGACGGAAGCCGTGTTCGCCGAGCCCCGCCACCCCTACACCCGCCAGCTCATGGCCGCCGCCCTCGAACCCGACCCCGACGCCCAGCCCTACGTCGACGACACCGCCGACTGGGCCGACGCGGCGGACGGCGACGACATCTGGACCGACCACGGCGCCGACGGCCACCGCGTCCGACGCTGGCGCCCCCTCAACGCCCCCGTGGCGGAAGGAGTTTCGTGAAGTACCGCGAGCAGTTCGAGCGCCAGGTCGTCCGCGAGGACGTCTGGATCCCCACCCGGGACGGAAGGACCCGGCTGCACGCCCGCATCTGGCGGCCCGATGACGCCGAGTCGGACCCCGTGCCCGCGCTGCTCGAATACCTCCCGTACCGCAAGAGCGACTGGACCGCACCCCGCGACGCCCAGCGCCACCCGTGGTACGCGGGCCACGGCTACGCCTCCGTCCGCGTGGACATCCGTGGGCACGGTGACAGCGAGGGCCTGCCCGGCGACGAGTACGACGCGCAGGAACTCGCGGACGGTGTGGACGTCGTCAACTGGCTTGCCGCCCAGCCCTGGTGCACCGGCAAGGTGGGCATGTTCGGGATCTCCTGGGGCGGTTTCAACGCCCTCCAGATCGCCGCCCTCGCCCCCGAACCGCTCAAGGCGATCGTCACCGTCTGCTCCACCGACGACCGCTACGACAACGACGTCCACTACACGGGCGGCGCCGTCCTCGGCATCGACATGCTCGCCTGGGCCGGCACCATGCTCGCCTTCGCCGCCCGGCCGCCGGACCCGGCGAGCGTAGGCGAGGACCGCTGGCTGCCGATGTGGCGCGAACGGCTCGACGCCCTCGAACCCTTCCTGCACACCTGGCTCGACCACCAACAGCGCGACGACTACTGGAAGCACGGCAGCGTCTGCGAGGACTACACCGCGATCGACGCGGCCGTCCTCGCGGTCGGCGGCTGGAACGACCCGTACCGGGACACCGTGCTCCGGCTCGTCGAGCACCTGCCCGGCGACCGCGTCCGGGGAATCGTCGGACCCTGGTCGCACCAGTACCCCGACCGCGGTCTGCCGCCCGGCCCGGCCATCGGCTTCCTCCAGGAGACCCTGCGCTGGTGGGACCAGCACCTCAAGGGCATCGACACGGGCGCGATGGAGGAGCCCCTGCTGCGGGCCTGGATCACCGACCCGGTTCCGCCGGCGACGTCGTACGACGTACTGCCGGGCCGTTGGGTGGGAGACGCCAACTGGCCCAGCCCGAAGGTGAGGTGGGACGCGAGACCGCTCGGTGCAGGCGCTGCCCCCGTCCTCGTGCGCTCCCCGCAGCACACCGGCCTCGACGCCGGGCGCTTCTTCCCCTTCGGCAACGCGAGCGACCTGCCGCCGGACCAGCGGGAGGAGGACGGCCGTTCGGTCTGCTTCGACTCCGAACCACTCACCGAACGCGTCGAGATCCTCGGCCGGCCGCGCATCCGGCTCCGCCTCGACAGCGCCGTCCCGCGCGCCCATGTCGTCGCCCGCCTCTGCGACGTCGCCCCGGACGGCTCGTCCACGCTCGTCACCCGGGGCGTGCTCAACCTGCTGAGCAGGCATGGCCGGGACCGGGCCGTCGAGTGGACACCGGGAACGTACGAGGACGTCGAGTTCGAGCTGACGGGCATCGGCTACGCGATCCCGCCCGGCCACCGGCTCCGGGTCGCCGTCTCCGACACCTACTGGCCGTGGGTGTGGCCGCACGGCGAGCGCGGCGAGCTGCGGGTCGTCCCGGCCGAGAGCGCCGTACAACTGCCCGTGCGCGAAAGGGGATCGGAGCCGCCGATCCGCTTCGAGGAACCCGAGCAGGCGGTCCCGCTCGACGTGACCTACGACCGGCCCGCCGAGCCGACGCCCGAGCGGCTGGTCACGCACGATGTCGCCAGGGCGGAGTGGACGCTGGAGGTCGACCCCAACTACGGGGGCTCGCGGACGTATCCGGACGGGCTGCGCTACGAGGAGAGCGCGCGGGAGACGTACCGGATCCGGAGTGACGACCCGCTGTCCGCGCGGGCCGTCTCGGAGTGGCGGATCCGGTTGCGGCGCGGGGACGGCTACGACGCTGAGATCATGGCGCGGACGGAGCTGCGCGCCACGGCCGCGGACTTCGTCATGGACAGTCGCGTCGAAGCACGGGCGAACGGAGAGACAGTGGCCAAGCGCGCATGGCACCGCACCACCCCGAGGACGTCGGGATGACGGCCGCCAAGCCCTCGCAGGCCGCCAAGGCACCGCGTCGTGCCGTCGCCGCAGCCGACCGTACCCGGCAGCCCACCGAGGTGCGCCGGCGGCTCATCGTCGAGGCGGCCGTCCCGCTGATAGCGGAACGCGGCTACGCCTCGGTCGGCGTGCGGGACGTGGCCGCGGCCGCAGGGGTCTCCGTCGGGACCGTCACCTACCACTTCGGCAGTGTGCAGGAGATCCTCTCCGAGGCGATGGTCCTGCACATCGAGCGCTACTACGCCGAGTTGCACGAGGCCGCCGAGCAGGCGACCAGTGGGGCGGAGGCGCTGCGGCTGCTGGTCGACGCGCTGTTCACCGAGGACACCGACCGGCACTGGCGGATGTGGTTCGACTACTGGAACGCGGGCGAACAGGGTACCGACGAGGCCTTCAGCAGCGGTCAGGCCCGGCGGTACGAGAGCTGGCACCAGCAGATCCGCGCCCTGGCCCAACGGGGCGTCGCCGACGGCGAGTTCCGCTCCGACGACCTCGACGGCTTCACGGTCCGCTTCGCCGCCCTCGCCGACGGCCTCGCCCTGCAACGGCTGCGGCAGGCACCCCCGTTGAGCACCGAGGACGCCCGCCGTCACCTCAACCGCCTGATCGAGACCGAGCTTGGGAACCGATCACCCGGGTGATCTCCCGGGCCATGCGCAGGATGCCGGGGGAGCGGACCGGACACGGCCTCGGCGTCGAGGTCGTCGGTGCCAGACAGAAGTGCAGGTAGTCGTCGTCCCGGTGCAGGGTCGTACGGCCGTTGCCCGGCTGGGTGCAGTAGTCGGGGTGGGCACGCTCGAAGGCGGTGCACGGGAGGTACTGGGTCCAGGTGTAGCGGGCGCCGGCCGCGCTCACGGTCCGGCCGGCGTCGGCGACGACGTCACCCGTGGACCCGGCCGACGTCCGGTAGAGCGCGTTCACCGCCCGGACGCGCTCGGGCGTGATCGGGTCGGGACCCTGCAACACCCAGACGACGGTGGGGCGTTGGGCGCCCCCGGCGGTCGCGATCTGTGCGGTGAGCTTCCCGATGTCGGACGCGTACCGCCGTAGATACGTCCGCCGGTCGGCGTCGTAGGTGATCCCGTCCATGCAGGGCGTGTAGCCCCACGCGTTGCCCCAGAACTGCAGCACCACGAAGTCCGGGTGCAGCGCGCGCACCAGCGCCGCCGCCTTGTCGCCGTCCGGTACCAGGGAACGCGCTCCGGTGCCCTCCAGGTAGTCGCACAGCGTGGTCCCCGAGTACGGGGCACTCGTGTACGTCGCATCCAGCGTGCCGCGGAGTTCCTGCCCGAGCACCCGCTGGCTCTCCATCGCGAGGGAGTCCCCGAGATACAGCACGCCGGGCGCCGACTTCACCGGGACGACGGGGACTTGTCGATGGGTGGTGGTCGGCACCGAAGGGGTCGGCGGGGCGACCTCGGGCCCGGACGCCGGGTCCGTGCACGCGCCGAGCAGCACTCCGGCCAGCAGCACACACACGATCCACGGCTTCCGCATACGGCGACTCCCGCCCCGGCACCGGAAAACGGCTCCCCAGGCAAGCACAGGCAGGGCGAAGGAGGAAGACGCCTCGCTACGGCCTCGCTACCGGATCTATTCGCAGTGCACCGCCTTTTAGGGCGGTGGTGAAGCGAATCTGAGAACTGCTCTGCCCTCAGCTGTGTGCACGGATCCGCGCTGCTGTCCTCAGCCCGTGTCAGAGCGGCCGGTTCTGCTGCTCGATGTACTGCTTCACGATGCTGAGGGGCGCACCACCCACGGACCCGGCGAAGTAGGAGCCGGACCACAGTTTGTTGGCCCGGTAGTAGTGCCGGACGAGGTCGGGGAACTCCTGGCGCATCCTGCGCGAGCTGACGCCCTTGAGGCTGTTCACGAGCTTGGACAGAGCGACCTTGGGCGGGAAGTTCACGAGGAGATGGACGTGGTTGTTCTCGCCGTTGAACTCGACCAGCTCCACCTCGAAGTCCTCGCACACCGCGCGCATGACCTCTTCGAGCCGTGTCAGGTGCCGGTCGGTGAACACCTTGTGCCGGTATTTCGTCACGAAAACCAAGTGGGCGTGGAGCGCGAAAATGCAGTGCCTGCCTGCACGAATGTTCTGCATGTCGGCCATAAACCAACATGGTACGGTGTGGATCATGCAGCTCAGATACACCTTCCGCATCGAGCCGGGCCCCGGCCAGCGCATCGCGCTGGGCCGGGCGTTCGGCTGCGCGCGGGTCGTGTACAGCGACGCTCTCCGGGCCCGGGAGGACGCCCGCCGGGACGGCCTGCCGTTCCCGAAGACCGGCGACCTGTCGAAGACGCTCATCACCGACGCCAGGCGGACGTCCGAGCGGGCCTGGCTGGGCGAGGTCTCCGCCGTCGTTCTCCAGCAGTCCCTCCGCGACCTGGACACCGCGTACCGGAACTTCTTCGACGGGTTGAAGGGCAGGCGCCCGCGCATGGGCGCGCCGCGCTTCAAGTCCCGCAGGGACAACCGGCAGGCGGTCCGCTTCACCGCGAACGCCCGCTGGTCGATCACCCCGGGTGGGAAGCTGCGCCTGCCGAAGATCGGCGATGTCAAGGTCAGGTGGTCCCGCAACCTCGCTTCGATGCCCTCCACGGTGACGGTGGTCAAGGACGCGGGCGGCCGGCACTTCGCCTCGTTCGTCGTGGAGACCGACACCTCGGAGGTGCTGCCCGAGACCACGGGCGAGGTGGGCATCGACCTGGGCCTCACGCACTTCGCGGTGCTCTGCGACGGGCGGAAGATCGCCTCACCGAAGTTCTTCCGCCGCGCGGAGAAGAAGCTCCGCAAGGCGCAGCAGAGCCTCGCCCGCAAGACCAAGGGCTCGGCAAACCGCAAGAAGGCCGTCGTGAAGGTCGCACGGGCCCACGCCCGCACGGCCGACGCGCGCAAGGACTTTCACCACAAGCTGTCCACGACGCTGATCCGCGAGAACCAAGCGGTGCACGTCGAGGACCTCGCGGTGAAGGGCCTCGCCCGCACACGCCTCGCCAAGTCCGTGCACGACGCCGGATGGTCGACGTTCGTCGGCATGCTGGAGTACAAGGCCGCCCGCTACGGGCGCGTCTTCACCCGCGTCGACCGGTTCTTCCCGTCCTCGCGGCTGTGCTCCGCCTGCGGATTCAAGGACGGGCCGAAGCCGCTGGACGTCCGCGAGTGGACGTGCCAGGGCTGCGGGACCGTCCACGACCGGGACGTCAACGCGGCCCGCAACATCCGTACCGAAGGATCCAAGGTCGCCGCCGGACAGGCGGAGACCGTAAACGCCTGTGGAGCGCAGGTAAGACCGGCACCCGTGCCGACACAGCGCGCAACCCGCACCCCGGTGCGAAAGAAGCAGGAACCCACCCGTAGCTGCCAGCCAACCGGCTGGGTGCAGACGGGAATCCCCGGCCTCTAGGCCGGGGAGGATGTCAATCCAGGCGCTCCAGCAGGTCGAGCAGATCGGTCAGCGGGAGCGGCTTGGCGAGGTGGGCGTCGAAGCCGGCCGTCCGCGACAGCGAGCGGTCGGTGCCCCGGCTGAAGCCGGAGACCGCGATCAGCCGCGGCCGGTCACCGTGCGGCCGGGCGCGCAGCGTACGAGCCACCGTGTAGCCGTCGGTGTCGGGCAGGCCCAGGTCGCACAGCACCACGTCGAAGACGTCGGCCTCGGTCGCGGTGAGCGCGTCGGCGCCGGTGTGCACGGCGGTGACATGGTGGCCCTGGCGTTCCAGGAGGGTGCGGTAGGTCGAGGCCAGGTCGGCGTTGTCCTCCACGATCAGGATGGCCAGTCGGCGCCGGGCACGGGGTGGCGCGGTCGGGCGTGCCGGTTCCGGGGCCGCCTCGTCGGCGCGGGGCAGCAGGACCGTGAACGTCGCACCTTTGCCGGGCCCCTCGCTGTGCGCGCCGATCCGTCCGCCGTGCAGTTCGACCACCGTCCGGGCGACCGCGAGGCCCAGGCCAAGACCCTCCGGCGTGTTGGGGCCCGCCGGTGCCGCCCGCATGAACACCCCGAACAGCTCCTCGGCCTGGGTGGGTTCGAAACCTATGCCGTCGTCCCGCACGACGAGCCGGACCTGTTCGTCCTCGACCGTGAGCCGGACCTCCGTACACCCGCCGGGCGGGGTGTACTTGAGGGAGTTGGACAGCAGGTTCGTCAGCACCTGTGCCAGCCGCAGCCGGTCCCCGTCGACCACGACGGGCGCGTCGGGCAAGGTCAGTTGGAGTCTGCGCTCCTCGTGCCCGAACAGGCTCCGGATGTCGGCGCACGCGCCCTCGACCACGGACCGTACGTCGACCCGCTCGGGCACCAGCTCAAGGCGCCCGGTCAACGCCCTTGTCCCGTCGAGCAGATCGTTGCTCATCCGCACCAGCGTGCCCAACTGCCGTTCCAGGACGGCCAGTGCGGGAAGGTTGCCGTCCGGCAGGTCGAGCGCGAGCAGTTCGACGGCCGCGCAGGCCGCGGCGAGCGGGTTGCGCAGTTCGTGCGAGAGCGTGGCGATGAACCGGTCCTTGGCCCGCTGCTCCTCCCTCAACTGCGTTCCCGCCGCGTCCAGTTCGGCATTCGCGCGGCTCAGCTGCTCGTTGACCTCGCGGATCTCCCGGGCCCGGACGAACAGGTCGATCTCCATGCCCTCGGCCCGCATCTGCGCCTCTGCGGCGGCCCGTTCTTGCTCCCGGCCGACCCGGCGCAGATGCACGAAGTCCGTGACGTCCTCGACCCGGTGGATGATGTGCGTGACGCGTCCCTCGGCGTCCAGGACGGGGGAGTTGACCGGGCTCCAGTACCGCTCGGCGAAGGCGCCCGCCTCGCCGGTCGGGATGTCGTAGCGCTGCAGGGCCATCGTGTCCTTGCGGCCCGTGGCCACCACCGACTCCAGTGAGCGGCGCAGATTGGCGACTCCGTCCGCCGAGGGGTCGTCGGGGTTGTCGGGGAAGACGTCGAAGATCCGCCGACCGACGATCGTGCGCTCCGTACGGGTGGCCGTGAGATACGCGCGGTTGACCTCGACGATGGTGAAGTCGGGGCTGAGTACCAGCAGCGGGGACAGCGAGGAGTCGAAGAGCAGCCGGAAGTCGGGGGCGGCGAGGGGAGGCATGGCGGCTCTCAGAGGTCTCGGGGGGCTCAGGGTTCTCGCGGTCTCAGGGGTCGAGGCGGTAGCCGTAGCCGCGGACCGTGGTGATCCGGGGCGCGGGCACGGGCAGTGCCGCGAGCTTGCCGCGCAGGCGGTAGACGTGCTCGATGACGGTCGCGGGCTGCTGCCAGGCAGCGCCCCAGATCCGGTCGAGGACCTGCTCGGTGGAGAACACCCGGCCGGGCGCTCCGCCGAGCATCTCCAGGAGGGCGTACTCCTTGGGCCGTAGCGTCAGGAACACGCCGTCGGCGGACGCCTGACGGGCGGCCGTGTCGATCCGCAGCGAGCCGACCTGGATCACGGCCGGGGTCTCCGGCGGCTGCGACCTGCGCAGGACCGCCCTGATGCGGGCCACCAACTCGCGCTGGGAGAAAGGCTTCACGAGGTAGTCGTCGGCGCCGATCTCCAGGCCCGCCACCCGGTCGGCCTCCGCGCCCCGGCCGGTGACGACGATGACCGGGAGCCGGCTGGTGGAGCGGAGCGCCCGCAGCAGTTCCAGGCCGCTGCCGTCCGGGAGGCCCAGGTCGAGGACGGCGAGGTCGATGCGGCTCCCGTGGAGGACGGACTTGCCGGCGCGGGCGTCCATGGCCCAGGTGACGGTGAATCCCTCGTGCTCCAGGTAGGAACGGCACATCAGTGCGAAATCGGGTTCGTCCTCGATCAGTGCCAGGTGTGGACGCATTCCGCATCACCACCCGGCCCGACCTCGGCCCGCTCGTTGTGTCGCTGATGAGCGGGCGTTGATGCCCCGACCATGTGGCGAAGGTAGAACAGTAGGTACCCACGGTTCAAGGGGGAGCCGCTCGGGGGGAGCTCCGGCGCGGGCTCGTGCGGTGCGGGGATGTCGAAGCCGCCGCACGGACCCGCGCCGGATCGCGCGCCCGCGCGCGACAGGCACGGAACGGGGACGGAACACCTTGCACGAGAACAGCCTGGAGCCGGTGACCGCGGCGGCCTGGCCGGCGCCCGGCGGCCACGCCCTGCTGGGCGCCAGGGACGGCCTGCTGGTCGTCGACCTGCACGGCGACATCGATCTGGCGACCGCGACCCCGCTGCGCGAGTGGCTGGACTCGGTCGTGGCCCTGCGCGCGCCCGCCTATGTCGTCGATCTGCGCCGCACGACGTTCATCGACTCCACCGGACTCAACCTGGTGCTGCGCTTCCGCCGCCGGGTGCGGGAGTACGAGGCGGGCTTCGCCGTGGTGTGCGCCCCGCGCACCGTGCGCCTGTTGCGGGCGCACGGCACGCTGGACGTGCTCGATCCGGTGCCGGGTCTCCCGGAGGCGGCCTCCAGGATCGCCGGCCGCTGAGACTCATTCCCGGTCGGCCGCGATCAGCAGATACTGGAAGCCGGCGTTGAGGTAGGCGGTCAGGAAGGTGTCCTCGATCCCCGTGACCAGATGGTCTGCCTGCCTGCGCAGCGCCCAGTAGGGGATCGTGTCCTGCGCGAGGTCCTGGACGTGGACGGGCACCAGCCGGTTGCGGGCCATCGCCCGGAAGTACTCCGACCTGGGGTGGATGTCGCAGATGTAGTGGGCGTTGATCAGGGACACCTCGCGGGAGGCCCGGCCGTAGGTGTCGTTGTAGCAGACGGTGATCGCCACATGGCGTCCGCCGCGGCGCAGCAGCCGGGCGTGCTCGGCGAACAGTAGGTCCAACTCGACGTACATCGTGGACTCGTTATGGCCGGCCTGCACCGGCACATCGGCCTCGCCCTTGCGGTTTATCGGCTGCCGCTGCCGCTGCCGCTGCCGCTGCCGCTGCCGCTCGGCGTAGGCCTCCAGATGGGCGGCCAACGACGGTACGCGGTCGGTGAATTCGGAGATCCGGAAGGTCGTAAACCCGCCGATGGAGTCGGGGACGGCCAGGTGCCGTGCACCTGCCCCGGCGTGTGGGGCGCGCGACCGCCGTACCCGTGCGAAACCCCGTGCCCTCACTGCCCGCTGAGATCGTTCAGCAGCACCGCGGCCCCGTCGAAACGGCCGGCCTTCAGATCCGCCAGTGCGTTCCCGGCCCGCGACAGCGGATAGGTGTGCGTGGTGGCGCGTACGCCGTACCGGGCCGCCAGGGACAGGAACTCCCGTGCGTCGGCTCGGGTGTTGGAGGTGACGCTGCGCAACTCCCGTTCGTAGAAGAGCTCGCTCTCGTAGTGCAGTGGCGGTGTGTCGCTGAGGTGGATGCCCGCGACGGCGAGGACGCCGCCCCGGTCGAGGGCTCGCAGCGCCACCGGGACGAGGTCGCCGACCGGTGCGAAGAGGATCGCGCTGTCCAACGGCTCCGGCGGCGCCTCGTAGGCGTCCCGCGCCGAGGCCGCCCCCAGCTCCAGCGCGAGCCGCTGTGCCGCCCTGCCCCGGGTCAGTACATGCACCGTCGCCCCCTCGGCCAGCGCCACCTGCGCGCAGAGGTGGGCGCTGCCCCCGAAGCCGTAGAGACCGAGCCGTCCGCCGGGCGGCAGTGCTGCGCGGCGCAGGGCGCGGAAGCCGATGATCCCCGCGCACAGCAGCGGTGCCAGGGCCACGTCGTCGATCCCGGCGGGCAGGCGGTGGGCGAACGCCGCCGGTACGGTCGTGTACTCGGCGTAGCCGCCGTCGGCGTCCCAGCCGGTGTACTCGGACCGGGGGCACAGGTTTTCGGCACCGCGCAGGCAGTACGCGCAGTCCTCGTCGGTCCGGCGCAACCACGCCACCCCCACCCGGTCACCGACCGCGAACCCCCGCACCGCCGCACCGAGCCCGGCCACCGTACCCACGACCTCGTGCCCCGGAGTCACACCCGGGCGACGCACCGGCAGATCACCCTCGGTGACATGCAGATCGGTACGGCACACCCCGCACGCCCGCACATGCACCAGCAGTTCCTCGTCACCCGGCACCGGAACGGGCTTCTCCACGAACCGGAGGGAGCCCTCCTCGACCGGCCCCGGCTCGTCCACCGCCCACGCGCGCATCGTCGTCGTGTCCGCCATGAGTCCAGTGTGGAACGGACTCCGGCGTTCGGCGCGCGCCCCGCTCCGCGGGTGACTAGCGTGAGTTTTCGGACAACTCGATCCAGCCAGACCGACCTACCGGAGAGGGCCGCAGCCATGGCCGTACAACCTGAAGGAACCCCTTGTTGGGCCGACGCGATGTTCGGCGACGTCGAGGGAGCCAAGAGTTTCTACGGCGACGTCCTCGGCTGGACCTTCGGCGAGTCGTCGTCGGAGTACGGCAACTACACGCAGGCCTACGTCGACGGAAAGGCCGTGGCCGCCGTCGTACCGCCGATGTCCGGCCAGGAGGGGCAGTCGCAGTGGTGCCTCTATCTCGCCTCGCCGGACGCCGCGGCGACCGCGGCGAAGATCCGGGAGAACGGCGGTGAAGTGCTGATGGAGCCCATGCAGGTCGGCGAGTTCGGCACGATGTGCCTGGCCCGTGAGCCCAGCGGCGCCGTCTTCGGCGTCTGGCAGGGCGGCACCCACGAGGGCTTCGAGGCCTCGGGCGTACCCGGCGCGTACGCCTGGGCCGAGGTCTTCACCCGCGAGCCCGCGAAGGCGGACGGATTCTTCTCGGCGGTCTTCCCGTACTCGGCGAAGACCATGGACGACCCCGGCGTCGACTACCGCCTCTACAACGTCGGCGAGAACACGGTCATCGGACGGATGCGGATGGGTGACGAGTTCCCGCCCGAGGTGCCGTCGTACGTCAACGTCTACTTCGCCGTGGACAACTGCGACGACGCCGTCGCCAAGGCCACCAAGCTCGGCGGGATCCTCCGCTTCGGCCCCATGGACAGCCCCTTCGGACGGTTCGCGGCGCTCAGCGACCCGCAGGGCGCCTCGTTCTCGGTGATCGACATGACCACGACCCAGGGAGAGATGCCGCAGCTGACGGACGTCTGACCGGACGGGGAGTCCGTCAGCGGGCGTCGGCCGTCCACCAGGCGGGGGCGCAGGCCACGGCCGCGTCGACCATGTCGTCCTTGGCGACCGCCGGGTCCTCCAGCCATGCCCTGATGGCGCCCGCGAAGCCGTGGGCCAGGAACTGCGCGACGACCCGGCGATTGGCTTCGGGAAGACCCGGGCGGTCGCCGTCGGCCATGAACGACAGTGTGCAGTCGCCGAAGTGGCGCACGAGCGCCTCGTACACACCGCTGTCCGCCGGATCCGTGAGGGCGCGCCGGTAGATCGGCAGATGCCGCTCGACGTGGTCGGCGACCTCCGCGGTGGCCAGCCGGAGCAGTTCGGCGGCCGAGTGCTCGCCCTGGCAGCGCCAGGACCGCGAACAGCACCCCCGCGTCCACGGCGAACGCGGCACCGCGCGCGTCATCCGCCTCCGGGATGAACGCGCCCAGCGGCACGAGCACCAGGATCCGCGGCAGGAACATGCTCCGGCCCCGGGCGTCCTCGTGCCCGTGCAGTTCGTGGTGCAGGCTGTCGTTGAGCCAGGCGATCCACACCAGCGCGAACACCGCGGCGAACAGGCCAAGGCCGTGCCGGTCGAGCTCTCCGGCCAGGTGGTGGGCGGCCTGGGCGACGAGGACGACCACGACGAGGTCGTGGAAGAGTTCGAGCGGTCCGACCACCCGCTCGCGCGGCTGTTCCCCGTGGGGGCGCGGCGCCGGCCACAACAGGTGGCGCAGGCGGGCCCACTGCTCGTGTCGCGAGGTCATGCGCGCAGCGCAGAGGGCCGGGCGACTGGATTCTCGGACGGGGCGCGCGACCGGGGCGCGGGGCGGCCGACGGCGTCGGGGCCGGGCGTCCCGCCGGATCGGGGTGGCGCGGAGCGGGTGGTGCGGTCATGGCATGATCGGGCGCATGCGTGAACGTGTGGTGGCCGCGTGCGACGGGGCTTCGAAGGGGAATCCGGGGCCCGCGGCCTGGGCGTGGGTCGTGTCGGACGATGCGGAGAGCCCGGCCCGCTGGGAGGCCGGACCGCTCGGCAGGGCGACCAACAACGTCGCCGAACTCACCGCGCTGGAGCGCCTGTTGGCGGCGACCGCACCGGACGTGCCGCTGGAGATCCGGATGGACTCGCAGTACGCGATGAAGGCGGTCACCACCTGGCTGCCGGGCTGGAAGCGCAACGGCTGGAAGACGTCCGGCGGCAAGCCGGTCGCCAACCAGGAACTGGTCGTCCGCATCGACGCCCTGCTCGACGGCCGCTCGGTCGAGTTCCGCTACGTCCCCGCCCACCAGGTCGACGGCGATCCGCTGAACGACTTCGCCGACCGCGCCGCCAGCCAGGCCGCCGTCGTGCAGGAGCCCGCGGGCAGCGACCTCGGCTCCCCGGAGCCGCCCCCTTCGCCCGACACCCCGAAGAAGTCCGCCCGTCCGGCCGCTGCCAAGTCGGCGCGGAAGGGCGCGAGTTCGTCCTCCCGGACCATCAAGGCGAAGTTCCCCGGCCGCTGCCTGTGCGGACGCGCCTATGCGGCCGGCGAGCCGATCAGCAAGAACGCCCAGGGCTGGGGTCACCCGGAGTGCAGTACCGGGAAAGTGGACTAGACAATTACTGTCCCTCCGCCCGCTTTAACGGTTGTGCGCCGTACGGGAATTCGGCCCGGCAAAGGTCGGACTTAATAGGCGGACCGGTCTCGGCGGATATGGCCCGCCGAGACCGCCCGAACTCGCGACTACTCGATTGTCATATGCCGCGACGTCTTCATATCTCCAGACTCGCCTCAAGGCGCTTCAGGTTGTGCCTCGCCAGCGCCAGATTGCTGCGCTCGCGGTCCAGCGCCAGATACAGGAAGAGCGAGCCGTGCACGCTCGCCAGCGGCCTGATCAGGTGGTACTGCTTTCCGAGGGTGATCAGGATGTCCTCGATCCGGTCGTCCATGTCGATGGACTTCAGCGTGCGCTGCTTCGCCCGCACGACCTCGGTGTTGCCCGCCCCCGCGACCTCCAGGTCCAGATGCGGACCGCCGCCCAACGCCCCCAGCGTCATGCCGCTCTCGTAGTCGACAAGGGACACCCCCAGGGCCCCGTCGATAGTCATCGCTTCCTTGAGCGTCGCCTCAATGTTCACGTGGTGCCTCGTTTCCCTCACGAGCCGGCAAGACTGTGGTCTCGCCATGAAAACGGTCTCAATGCGAACCGTGCGGGTAACAGACAACACCATCTTTGGTCAGAGTTGCGATAGTTGGCAAATAAAGTAGTCTGCTCGCCAGAGTGACTGAAGGGGGGGCCTTTGTCATCGCTCGACGCCGCACTGGGCCGTGCTCTGACCGCGCCCGGTATCAGCGGAGCCATGCTGCTCGATGCCGTCACCGGTCTCACCTATGCGGAGTCCGGTGATGTGAGTGGCAGTCAGGATTCGCGCGAAATAGCGGAGATCGCCCGCACCCGCCTCAACCGCGCCGGTGCGTCGGGGGAGTTGGAGAGCGTCGTCGTGACCACCGCCACCCGCCATCTCGTGACGCTCCAACTCGTACGGCGGGGCGACCCCTTGCTGCTGTGCGCGACCGTCGACCGCGAGCGCACCAACCTCACCTGGGCGCTGCGCGAACTCCACCGGCACGCCGACGAGTTGCTGGCATGACGCAGCCCGGCACCGAGGAACCGCTCGCCGACTCCCGCAACGTTCCCGCCCTGTTGTCGGCCCTCCGGGACCGTGCGCGCTCCTGCACGGTGCGCGTCACCGGCACCCCGGGCGGCTCCATCCACGTCCGCGGCGGACTGGTGGTGGCCATGGAGACGCCCGGCGCACCGGGCATCGAGGGCCTGCTGCTCAGATCGGGCCGGATCGGCGAGGAGGCGTGGTCGGAGGTCCGGGCCTCCGACACCACCCACGAACACCTCGCCGCCGAACTCGTGGCGCGCGGGCTCGTCGGCGCCGGCGAGCTCGAAGTCATCAGCCTGGGCGCCCTGTTCGACGCCGCCTTCGCGCTGTCCCTCGCCGTACCCGACAGCTGGGAGGTGGGCGATCCCGTCCCGGCGCTCCACCGCAACGCCGGAGTCACCCCCGAGCGGCTTCTCGGCGAGGTGTCCCGGCGGGTCGACCTCCTGGCGGGGGAGCCCGGTTCGGTCGCCGCCCTCGCCCGCACCCGCGTCCGGTCGGTGTCCGCCGCGGGTCCGTCCGGGGCCGCCGCCAGGCTTCCCTCCCGGCACCAGCAGGTCCTGGCCCACGCGGACGGACGCGGTACGGCGCGGGACATCGCCTTCGCCCTCGGCCGCGGTCTCTTCGCCGTCATGATGGACCTACGACACCTGCTGGACCGCGGACTCGTCCAACCGCACACGCCCTCGGCGGACATCAGGCCCAGTACGGCGGCCCGCGGCGCGCCCTCCGCGCCCCTCGCCGGGTCGTCCGCCGCGTCCCGCACCGCACCGCTCCCGCGCCGCGAACCCGGTCGGAACTCCGCACCGGAGCCTCGGGCCCACGACTGAACGACCCGTCCCGCTCCGCCCGTTCGTGCCGATTCCGGCTGAAACCGCGACCCGGCCCCCTCCCGCCTCGTTGTCCCACCGCCTGCACGCAACAGGAAGAAGACGCCATGAGCGACCCCGTGACCGACCTCCTCATCACCCTGCGGGACAACGTAATGGGAGTCACCGAATCCACCCTGGCCACCAGCGACGGGCTCGTCGTGGCCAGCGACGCGAACAAGACCCACCCCGAGTCCATGGCCGCCCTCGCGGCGGCGGGCCTCGCGCTCGGTCACCGCCTCGCCGATCACGGCGGCGCGGGCCACCTCCGCGAGATCACCGCGCGGGGCAGCACGGGCCACATCATCGTGACGGCCGTCGGAGACCGCGCGCTGCTCGCCGTGGTGGCCGACGACGGCCTCGACGAAGCGGCCTTCCGCCGCGAGATCCCGGCGCTCACGGCGGAACTGCGCCGCCATCTGGACAAGGACGTCTGATCGACGGGAACGCCTGAGCCGTCCCGGTCCTCTCACCGGTCCTGTGCGGGGTGACGCGAATTCCGTGCCACCCCATCCTGCTACTCTGCGGATCCACTTGACCACTTTGAGTAAAACCCAGGGGTGTGCGCGTGAAGGTCGCCTGTGTCGGAGGCGGGCCCGCCGGTCTGTATCTCTCGATCCTGCTGAAGCGGCAGGACCCGTCCCACGACATCACCGTCTACGAGCGCAACCCCGAGGGCTCGACCTACGGCTGGGGCGTCACGTACTGGCGCGGACTGCTCGACCAACTCCGGGAGTACGACCCCGAGTCGGCGCAGGCCGTCGACGAGCACTCGGTGCGCTGGAGCGACGGCGTCGCCCGCGTCCGGGACCTGACGACCACCCAGCCCGGCGACGAGGGCCACGGCATCGGCCGCCACCGCCTCCTCAAGATCCTCGCCGAACGGGCCAGATCCCTCGGTGTACGGCTGGAGTTCGAGCGCGAGGTGACGGCCGACGACCTCCCCGACGCGGATCTGATCGTGGCCGCCGACGGCGTCAACAGCGCGCTGCGCACCCGTCACGCCGACCACTTCGGCGCCGAACTCACGCCCGGCCGCAACCAGTACATCTGGCTCGGCACCAGCAAGGTCTTCGGCTCCTTCACCTTCGCCTTCGTGGAGACCGACCACGGCTGGATCTGGTGCTACGGCTACGCGTTCGGCCCCGAGGGCAGTACCTGCGTCATCGAGTGCGCCCCCGAGACCTGGACCGGCCTCGGCCTCGACACCGCCGCCGAGGCCGACGGACTCGCCCTCCTGGAGAAGCTCTTCGCCGACCTCCTCGACGGCCACTCCCTGATCGGCCGCGCCTCCTCGGACGGCAGCGCCCAGTGGCTCAACTTCCGCACCCTCACCAACCGCACCTGGCACCGCGACAACCTCGTCCTGCTCGGCGACGCCGCCCACACCACCCACTACTCCATCGGCGCCGGCACCACCCTCGCCCTGGAGGACGCCATCGCGCTCGCCGACGCCCTGCGCGACCACACCGAACTGCCGCAGGCACTCGCCGCCTACGAACAGCGCCGTAAATCCGCCCTGTTGTCCATCCAGAGCGCGGCCCGCTACAGCGCCCAGTGGTACGAGAACCTCCAGCGCTACATCCACCTGCCCCCGCACCGCATGTTCGCCCTGCTCGGCCAGCGCCACTCGCCGCTGCTCCCGTACGTCCCGCCGCAGGTCTACTACGGCCTAGACAAGGCGGCCGGACGGCTGGAGGCGCTGCGCCGGTTCAAGCGCTGGCTCGGCCCCAGGCTGGCGCGGACCGTCCATGCACGGGCGCTCGCCTCCCGCAAGTAGGGCGCCCGCCTCCCGGACAGCTTGGGTGAATGGCTATTCACCGGATAGGGTGAATAGCCATTCACCTTTTTTACGTGTCCGCTGGAGTGCCCATGGGCCAGCCCGTGCCGATACCCGACCCGTCCGGCACCCCCGGGCGGACCCCCTGGCGGGACCGGCTCACCATCCCGGTGCTGGCCTTCGGCGGGATCCTGATGGCGGTCATGCAGACCGTGGTCGTCCCGCTGCTCCCCTCCCTGCCGCGGCTGACCCACTCCTCCGCGGGCGCCGTCTCCTGGATGGTCACCGCGACCCTGCTCTCCGGCGCCGTCCTCACCCCCGTGCTCGGCCGGGCCGGCGACATGTACGGCAAGCGGCGGGTCCTGATCGGTGCCCTGAGCCTGATGACCGTCGGCTCGGTCATGTGCGCCGTGTCCTCCGACATCCGCGTACTGATCACCGCCCGCGCCCTGCAGGGCGCCGCGGCCGCCGTCGTCCCTCTGGCGATCAGCATCCTGCGGGACGAACTGCCCCCCGAGCGCCGGGGCGGCGCGGTGGCGCTGATGAGTTCCACGGTCGGCATCGGCGCCGCCCTCGGACTCCCGCTCGCGGCACTGATCGTCCAGTACGCCAACTGGCACGTCATGTTCTGGGCGACCAGCGCCCTCGGCGCGCTCGGTGTGTCGGGGATCTGGTGGGCGGTACGCGAGTCGCCCGTCCGCGCACCGGGCCGCTTCGACGTGCTCGGCACCCTGGGCCTGGCCGCAGGACTGGTGTGTCTCCTGCTCGGTGTGTCCCAGGGCGGCCAGTGGGGGTGGGGGAGTCCCCGCGTCCTGGCACTGTTCTTCGCCACGGTCGTCGTGTTCGGCCTGTGGTGGTGGCAGCAACTGCGCGTCGAACAGCCCCTGGTGGACCTGAGGCTGGTGTCCCGGCCCCGGGTGGGCCTGTCCCACGTGGCGGCGCTGCTGACCGGCTTCGCGTTCTACGCCAACTCCCTGGTCACCGCCCAACTGGTGCAGGCGCCCAAGGCCACCGGGTACGGGCTCGGACTGTCCATCGTCCAGACCGGCCTGTGCCTGCTGCCCGGCGGCGTCACCATGCTGCTGCTCTCACCCGTCTCGGCCCGGATCTCGGCGGCGCGCGGCCCGCGGATCACGCTCGCCCTCGGGGCCGCGATCATCGCGCTCGGCTATGTGGTGCGCATCGCCGACAGCCGTGACCTGTGGACGATCATCCTGGGCGCGACGGTCGTCGCCACCGGCACCACCTTCGCCTACTCGGCGCTGCCCACCCTCATCCTGCGCGCGGTTCCGGCCGGCCAGACCGCGTCCGCGAACGGCGTCAACGTCCTGATGCGCACCATCGGCCAGGCCGTCTCCAGCGCAGTGGTGGCCGCCGTCCTGGTGCACCACACAAGCCCGGTCGGCGGGCTCCCGCTGCCCACACTGCACGGATACCTGATGGCGTTCGGCATCGCGGGCGTGATCGCCCTGGTGGCGAGCGCGGCGGCACTGACCATCCCGGGCGACCCCGCCCCCGATGACACGCGGACCACCCGGGACCGCGCCGAGGGCGCGCGGGACGACGCGCTGGAGGGAGCATGAGGGCCGTGAGCACCCCACCCGGCCCGTCCCCGTCCCCGCCCGCACGCCGGGACGCCGAGGCGACCAAGGCGGCCATCCTGAAGGCCGCCCGGTACCTCCTCGCGCGCAACGCGCACGCCGACATCACCCTCAAGGCCGTGGCCGAACGCGCCGGTGTCAGCGCCCCGTTGATCCTCAAGTACTTCGGCAACAAGGAAGCCCTCTTCGCCCGCGTGATGTCCTTCGAATCGGACGCGGAGGCCCTGCTGGACGCCCGTCTCGACGAACTCGGCCGCCACATGGTCCGGCACGTCCTGGTCAGCCAGCGCGAACGGGGCGCCGACCCGCTGCTGCGCATCGCGTTCGCGCCCCTGCAGGGCGACCACGGAGACGTCCTGCGCGTCAACTTCCGCGCCCAGGTGGTCGACCGCCTCGCCGGACGGCTCCCCGGCCCCGACGCCGCCCTGCGCGCCGAACTGGCCGTCTCCACCCTCCTCGGCCTCGGCGTGATGTACGGCATCGCACGCGGCACCCGGCTGCGCGAGACCGCGACGGACGTCATCGTGGACCGCTACGGGCCCACTGTGCAGGCCCACTTGGACTCCTAGGCTCGGACTCCTAGGCGTATCGGCGAGCCCTGCGGTACTGCCGGCCCAGGACCTGCAGCGTGGCGAACGCCGACGGCCCCGTGTCGCGCAGCAGGACCCTGCCCCCTGCGCGTCGTACCGCGCCCAGTCGCAGTTCCTGGACGGCGAGCAGGGCGTCGAGGAACGGCCGGTGTTCCGCCGCGACGAGCTCGGGCAGCTCACGGCAGTCCACGAGCGTGGTCCCGGCGAGGCCGGCCTGCGCCCGGACCACCTGGTCCAGCGCGGGCACGCACGCTTCCGACTCGCTCCGCAGATCCTCGAACTTCAGCCCGTGCCGGGCGAGTTCGTCCCGTGGGATGCCGATCCGGTCGTTCTCGGTGTCCTCGCGGAGGTCGGCGAGGAAGTCGCTGCGCTGCCAGCCCTCGATCAGGTCCCGGCATCCCTGGACGTAGGACTCGTACGTGTCGGGGTCGGCCGGCGCGAGCAGGGACGCGGTCAGCATCAGGGCGGGCAGCGAGTAACTGTCCACGTACGCCTGGAAGTCGGCCTCCGTCTCGAAGCCGGTCCAACTCGCCTCGACGGGAGCGCCGTCGAGGAAGGCCCGCACCCGGGCCGCCATGTCCGGATGGCGGCGAGTCGTGTCCCAGAGCGCCAACAGGCTGTCCTGCTCGGGTGGTTCGCCGCTCTGCAGGGCCACCGTGGTCTCGGCGTCCCAGGCGGCGAGAGCCGCCGCACGCGCGTCCACGTCACCGGTGTCGATCAGTTCGTCGGTCGTGTGCATATAGGCGACCGCGGCGACGACCGACGGATGCAGCTCCGCCGGCAGCAACAGCCGTACCGCCACGTACTCGTGCAGCGCGAACCTGCGGACGATCCCGCGCTGGGCGTCGTAGGCGCGCCGCAGTCGTGGGTCGGTGATGCCCGCCTTCGTCAGCGCGGTCGGCCAACCGGTCACAACTCTCCCTGTGTCAAGATCCTCGACACAGCCTAGTCAGGGCTAGCCGAACAACCGGTCCAGGAAGGCGTTCCCGAACACCCCGTGCGGGTCGAGCCGGTCGAAGGTCCCGGCCGCCTGCCCCCACACCGACTCCCCGAACGAGCCCGGGACCGCCGTCCCCAGCACCTCCTCGTCGCTCCATGCGGCCTCCTCGGTGTAGGCCCAGCCCTTGGACCACTCGACCCGGGTGCCGTCGTACGAGCGGAACAGGAACTGCTCCAACTCCCGCAGGAACTCCTCCGCGTACGGCGTGCCGGGCAGCGTCAGGACGTCCAGCCAGACGGCCGTGTCCCACTCGGGGTGCTCGGTGCTGGGGCGCAGCGCGGACAGCAACGGGGCGCGGGCGCCGGTGAGTTCGGTGTCGGCGGGGTGGTCGAGGCCGGTGACTCTGATCTCGACGGTGCCGTTGACGGGGAACCGGCCGAGCGCGGCGTACGCGGCGAGCCGCTCCCGGTAGAACTCGGTGAACTCGTGCACCACGCGCTGGACTCGGTCCCGGCTGGTGAGCACCGCGTAGCCGTTGGCGGTCTCCCGCAGTGTCGTCGGCCTGACGTAGAGCAGTGTGTTCTTCGACGGCCCCCAGATGTCCGCCGACAGGGTCGCCGTCAACCCCACTGCGGCCACGTCGAGTTGGGCGTTGCCGAGCACCGGCGCCAGATACCAGGCACCGTCGGACAGGATCCGCCCGACCAGATCCGCCACCAGCGTCGGCACATTGTCGGAGAACGGATAGTTGTACGGCGACGAGACGCGCCGTGAGGTCAACGGCCTGGTCGGGGCGACGCTCCACACCTTCAGCCAGGGCAACTCGGTGAACGCGAACCAGATCGCCTCGGCCCGCCCGGCCTCGTCCAGGAAGCTCGCGAAGGTGCGCCCGTCGGACCCGGGCGCCGCGAAGAGCTCGGTGGCCGGGATGTCCGTACGGCTGACGCAGCGAAGATTCGCGTTCGCCCCCACCCGCAGCACGACCTCGGTGACCAGTGAACGCCCCAGATGGGTGAGCAGCGCCGCGCAGTCCGCCTCGTCGCGGGTGAAGGTCCGCGGGACGTACGCACCGGTGTCCGAGTCCCACACCACCGCCGTCAGCGACAGCACCAGATTGCTGAGCGACCCGAACGTGTGCCCGGTCGTCCGCTCCTCGCCGTCAGCCGGTACGGCCGTGCCGTGCGCGTCGATGGCCAGGGCACCGCCGAGCGTCAGATCGCCGGGCGCGGGCGCTGCGGTGAGACCGAGACCGTGCCCCTCCAGGAACGTGAGCAGCGCCTCCAGGGTGACACCGGTGCCGGCCCGGACGGCCGAGGCGGAGTCGAGCGTGAGGCCGGTGAGGTGCGGAGCGGTGTCGACCAGCAGCACCGGCGCGTCGGACGCCGTACCCGACTCGATCGTCAGTGGTGACCAGCCGTGCGAGGAGCCGCGGGCGCGGACCCGCCAGCCGTGCTGCCAGGCCCAGTTGACGACGGACACCACCTGGTCGGCGTCGGCCGGGGCGCAGGCCCACAGTCCGTCGGCGGTGATCTCACCGACCCAGTTGCGGTATGCCGAGCGGTAGAGGCCGACCTCGGCCGGGAAGGCGGGCAGCTCGGCCGCGGCGACGGCCGGATCGGCCGTCAGGAGGACGGGTACGGCGGCCAGCGCGGCTGCCGAGAGGAGGAAGCCACGACGGGTCCAGGGAGCGGAACTGCCGTTCCCCGGCTGGAGGTTGTTCGCTGCACGGTTCGCCACATGATCGGTCACGCGCACACGCTAGGTGGGAGTTGACACGAGTAGGCAGCCTGTCGAACCGGTTCACCCGTGTGAGTGAAAGATTCACAGGTCGCGGCCCGGAGGAGCCCGTTCCGCGCAGATCGGGGCCGGATGACAGACTGACGGCATGGAGAAACGTGTAATCGGCAGGTCGCAGCAGCAGGCATCCGTCGTCGGTCTCGGCACCTGGCAGCTGGGCGCCGACTGGGGAGACGTCGACGACAAGGAAGCCCTCGCCGTGCTGGAGGCGGCGGCGGAGTCGGGGGTGACCTTCTTCGACACGGCCGACGTGTACGGCGACGGACGCAGCGAGCAGACCATCGCCGCCTTCCTGAGCGGCCGGCCCGATCTGCATGTCCTGGTCGCGACGAAGATGGGCCGCCGCGTCGACCAGATCCCCGAGAACTACGTCCTCGACAACTTCCGCGCGTGGAACGACCGTTCGCGCCGCAACCTCGGCGTCGACCGCATCGACCTGGTGCAGCTGCACTGCCCGCCGACGCCGGTCTACTCCTCGGACGAGGTGTTCGACGCCCTCGACACCCTGGTCGCCGAGGAGCGCATCGCCCGGTACGGCGTGAGCGTCGAGACCTGCGAGGAAGCCCTCACCGCGATCGCCCGGCCGAACGTGACCAGCGTGCAGATCATCCTCAACGCGTTCCGCATGAAGCCCCTGCTCCAGGTGCTCCCGGCCGCCCAGGAGGCGGGCGTCGGCATCATCGCGCGCGTGCCCCTCGCCTCCGGCCTGCTGTCCGGCAAGTACACCAAGGACACGGTCTTCCCGGAGAACGACCACCGGACCTACAACCGCCACGGTGAGGCCTTCGACCAGGGCGAGACCTTCTCCGGCGTCGACTACACGACGGGCGTCGAGGCCGCCGCCGAGTTCTCCGCGCTGGCCCCCGAGGGATACACCCCGGCCCAGCTCGCCCTGCGCTGGATCATCGACCAGCCCGGTGTCACCACGGTGATCCCCGGCGCCCGCTCACCCGAACAGGCCCGCGCCAACGCGGCGGCGGCCGGGCTGCCCGCCCTGTCCCAGGACACGCTCACCGCGATCCGGGACCTCTATGACCGCCGGATCAAGGACCAGGTGGAGGGCCGCTGGTAGATCGCGGTTCCGTTTGAAGGGTCGGCGGTCCGGTTACACGGACCGCATGACTCAGGAGGAAGACCGGCGGACGGGGCGCGACGAGTCCGAGGACGAGAGAGCGGACCGGATGTGGGGTGAACTCATCCAGGAGGTCCGGGTCGCGCAGACCGGCGTCCAGATCCTGTTCGGGTTCCTGCTCACCGTCGTCTTCACCCCGAAGTACGCGCAGCTGGAGCACGCGAACCAGGTCCTCTACATCGTGACCGTCGTCCTCGGCGCCACTGCCACCGGAGCGCTGATCGGCCCGGTGTCCCTGCACCGCCTGGTCTCCGGCCGGAGCGTGAAACCCCAGGCGGTGCGCTGGGCGTCCCGGCTGACCTTCATCGGCCTCGTCCTGCTGCTCGCCACGATGACCTCCGCGCTCCTGCTGGTCCTCAGGGTCGCCACCCACGACGCGTACGTGCCCTGGCTGGTCGCGGGGGTGGTCACCTGGTACCTGCTGTGCTGGTTCGTACTGCCACTGTGGGCGCGGTACCGCTATACGACCCGATGACACCGAGCCGCGCCATCTGCCGGTCATGGACACGGCTGAGCAGCAGCACCGAGACCGTGGCCCCGATCAGCGCGCAGAACATGTCCCACTGCGTGTCCCACACATCGCCCTGAGTGGCCAGGAAGGCGTCCGCACCGTGTCCGCCGATCACGGCCGCCGCCCACTCGAACAGCTCGAACAGGGCGCTGAAGGCGAGACACGCGCACACGGTGAGCGGCGCCAGCCAGCGGCTGCCGCGCAGCGGCGAGGTGCGGGTGAGCAGTTCCCGTACCAGGACCGCCGGTACGAACCCCTGCATGAGGTGGCCGAGACGGTCGTAGGGATTGCGGCTGAGCCCGAAGGTGTCACGGACCCAGTCGCCCGCCGGTACCTCCGCGTACGTGTAGTGACCGCCCACGGCGAGGACCAGCGCGTGCGCGGCGAGCAGGCAGCACAGGAGGCCGGTGAGCGGGAAGCGACGCCAGGTCAGGACGATCGCCGGGAGTCCGACGAAGACCCACACGGTCTCCAGGAACCAGGTCGTGCGGTCGTGCGGATGCCAGGCGGAGACGGCCATGCCGACGATCACCAGCGCGACCGTGGCGGCGGGCAGACGGCGCCGCGGTGCGGAGGGAAGAACGGACACGATGGGGCTCCCTTGTCGTGGGGAGCCCCATCGTGTCCGAAGGGCTAAGCCGCTGCATGAGTACGGCTACTCAGCCGGTGTGGTGCTCTTGCGCAGCGCGGTGAGGCAGCTGTCGATGGCCTGCTGGAGTTCCTCCAGACGCTTGACCATGTCGTCCTCGTAGAAGTCCTGGGCGTCGTCGAAGGTCAGCTCCTCGAACACCTTCGTGGCCTTCTGGAGGCTGCTGTAGAACTTCGTCCGCCGCTCCTGGACGCGGAGTTCGGGGTCCGCCTCGACCGTCTCGACGACCAGGTTCTTCATGGTGTCGTAGGCCTCGGTGGCCCACTCGCCGGTGTCCTCGCCGTCCTCCAGCTCGTCGAGCAGCGACAGATGCCGCTCCGCCTCCTGGCGTACGTCCAGGGGCGCGTCGACGGTCTGTCCCGCGGGCGTCTTGATCTGGCCCGACTCGGCGATCTGGCGGACGTAGCCGATCCGGTCCGCCGAGCGGCTCTCCGTCGCGACGGCTTTTTTCAGGTCGTCGGTGCGGACCACGTCACGGGCCAACTCGGCCTGCAGCTCGGGGTCTTCGCGTACCCGGTCGAGCAGCGCCTGCCGGGCCGCCCGCGCGGTGGACGGGTCGGCGAGGATCGCGGCCCGCAGCGCGGTCGGGTTCTCCGCGACCTCAAGCGCCTTGGTGGGCCGGATGCCCTCCGCCTCGGCGGCCTCGGAGATGGCGGTGCCGCGCTCGGACGTCGCGCTGGAGCGGGAGACGTAGTAGGTCAACCACACGTCGGCGTCAGGGAGTTCGACCTCCTGGCCGGGGGCCAGCTCCTCGAACTGCGGGACGAGACCGTCGTCCGCGGCCCGGTCCCAGGCCTTGTAGTAGCGCATGACGCGCTCGGGGGAGCAGTCGGCGAGTTCGGCGAACTCCTTCGCGGAGACCTTCGGCGTCTCGTCCGCGCTCTGTCCGCCCGGCCGTACGCTGCGCGCCACCTTCAGGCCGAAGGCCCAGCCGCCTGTGCGGGCGTAGGCTCCGAACTCGTGCGCGTCCCGGGCGACGAGGCCGGCGTCGTCGAGGGCGGTGAAGGACGTCTCGGCCTGGTCGATCACTACGGTCAAGGCGGACTCTCCTGGGCTTGAGATGAGGCATGGTGCGAACACGCAGCCTATATCCACCCATTGTCGCCGGTTTGAGCGCCCGGCCCTCGCGTCGCCGTCAGTTCGCCGACCGCTTGAAGGTCTTGAAGAAGGTCTGCAGCGCCTGGCGGTTGGCCGCGTCGTTCCACTCGTCGGCGGGCGTCGTCCACCGTAGCGAGAAACTGCGTCCGCCGCCGATCAGGAAACCGCGCCCGAGCGTACGCACCCTGGCGTCGCCGGAACCGGAGAACCACTCCAGGTCGGCCGCCTTGTCTCCCTGGTACGTCGTGGCCCTGATGTCGCCGATCTGCTGGAAGCCCTCGGTCTGCTTGAGTCCGGGCAGGACGTCGTCACGCCAGATGGCGACGGGGTCCGGGCCCGCCTGGGTGCTGTAGGTCACGGCCAGGGTGCGCGGGTCGCCCGAGGCGCCGAAGGTGACGCGATAGGCGACGTCGCCCTCCCGCTGGGTGTTCACCACCTTCCAGCCCTTGGGGAGCGCGACGGAGAAGCCCTCGGACGCCTTGAACACCCGGAATCCGGCGGGCAGCGCGAAGGCGGTGGGGGAGGGAGACGCGGTGACCGAGGGCTTCGCGGAGGCGGCGGGGGAGGTGGGGGGCGTCGGCGAAGGTGTGGCGGAGGGGCTGTAGGCGTGACCGTCGACGTTCTCGCCGGGAGTGGTGGCCGCGGCGGAGGCGGACGGGAGGGGCGAGGAGGGCGAGGTGGCCGACGAGGTCTCGGTACCCGGGAGTTGATGGGTGGCGGCGAGGACGGCGACCGTGACGGTGCCGACGGCCAGGGCGGTCCCGACGGCCATGCCGCGCCCGCTCCAGGTGGTGCCCGCGCCGCGGAAGGTGTCGTAGGCCCGCCGCAGCCGGGGCAGCGGGACGGGCTCGCGGTCCGCGTACGGGTCCTCGTGCAGGATGCGGGTGAGGGCCTCGCGGACCACCGGGCGGGTCATCCGCTCGCGGGAGTTCTTGCGCAGCAGCCCCTGGATGACCTGCGCCAGCGGTCCGGCGCGCGACGGGCCGCGCATCGGGAGCCGGTCCACGCCCTTCAGCGTCGCCTCGGGCCTGCCCCGGTCCCGGAACGGCGGGTGTCCCTCGACCAGCGTGTAGAGGATCGCGCCCAGCGCCCACAGGTCGGCGGCCGGTCCGATGCGCTCGTCGCGGGCCTGTTCGGGGGAGGCGTACGAGGGCGCGGTGAGCCGGGGGACGAGGGTGGCGCCGGCGAGTCCGAAGCCGGTGAGGACGACGGTGCCCCGGTCCCGCACGAACACCTGGCCGGGGCTGAGTTCGCCGTGGGTGATGCCCTCGTTGTGCGCCGCCTCCAGGATGTCGAGCAGTTCGAGGCCGATGCGGGCCGCGCGTACATAGTGGAACGTGCCCTGCTGGGCGAGGAGTTGACCGAGTGGTGTGCCGTCGATCCAGTCGGTGACGGTCCACAGGGTGCCGGCGTCCTCGACGGCGTCCATGACCTGGGCGACCCGGGTGGGAGCGAGCAGCACCATGATCTCGGAGGTGCGCATGATGGCGGCGGTGGTCCGGCGCGCGCTCTCCTCGTCCAGCGCCGCGGGCAGTGTCACCTGGGTGAGGAGGCAGGGGCGTTCGGCGGCCATGTCCTCGCCGTACCAGGTGAGCCGGTTCGTCTCGCGATGCGCGACCTCCATGGGCCGATATCTGCCGGCGACTGACTCGTGTACGGAGACGTGCGTCTCGACCATGGCCATCCCTCGCTGAACCCCTGGGTCTCACCTTTCCCAGAAGTACGGCCGGTGTGATGGGGAAGTTCAAAGGAAGCCCAATTCCCTGGTGGTTCTTGTCTTTTATTCAATCGCGGCAATTCGCCCCGGGGGCTTCGGTGGTGAAATACCCCTGCCTCCACCTGGTGGTAACCGGAGGTAACGTCGAACTTGTTTGCCGTCGGCGCTCTGACCAGGTCCTCTTGGCCGGTCGAGGTCCGTCCACGGGGCCGGGGACTTCCTACGTCTACCTGACGGTTCCCGGAAGTTCCCGCGGAAGTGTGCAGGGGTTGTGGACTCAATCCGAGGGCACGGCGGTGGGCTCGATGAGCGCCGCGCTCTGGCCGGCGACCGATGGACGGTTCTTTGGCCCGGTTGCCCGAGAGCCTTCGGCCGGGCCATTCCGCACGCCGAACTCGCTCTGGGTGCTGGACGGTTCATGCCGGCCGTGCCGTGCCGTGCCGTGCCGCGACGGTCTGGTCGCACTGTGCGGTGTTGCTCGAACTCACCGTTCCCTGGAGAGCCTTGGCGCCTGTGGGGACGGGGAGGTGACGATCGAGCCGGTGTCGCCGGCGCAGCTCCTCAAGGCGACACCCAGCCATCTCCCCTTCCTGGACCTGACCGGCGACGCACATACCCTGCCCACCCGGCAACTCACGCTCGGCGCGGAACCGCTTCACAGCGCACATGTCGAGCAACTACGCGAACAGCAGCCGGACTTGGAGCTCGTCAACTACTACGGCCCCATCGAGCCGACCGTCGGCTCCCTCGACCATCACTTCACGGCCGGGGACGAGATCCGGGAGGGCGCCGTGCCTGTGGGGCGTCCGATGTGGAACATGCGCGCGTACGTTCTGGATGCCTTCCTGTCACCGGTTGCGCCGGGTGTCAGGGGCGAGTTGTACCTGGCCGGGGTGCAGTTGGCGCGCGGCTGTCTGGGCCGTGCGGGGCTGACGGCCGAGCGGTTCGTCGCCGATCCGTTCGGCGAGGCCGGGGAGCGGATGTACCGCACGGGTGATGTGGTGCGCTGGACCGCGGACGGTGTGCTGGAGTGCCTGGGCGCGCGGACGATCAGGTGAAGGTACGCGGTTTCCGGATCGAGCCGGGGAGGTCGAGGCCGCGCTGGTGGCTCATGAGGGTGTGGGCCAGGCCGCGGTGGTGGTCCGTGACGACGCCCCGGGCGACGAGCGGTTGGTGGGTTACCTGGTGCCGCCCCACCCCGGGCGCGACCACTGGAGCGACCCAGAACTCGTGGCGGACCTGCGCGCGATGGGCGGCACCACGGCGGAGATCCTCGACAACCCGAACTGCTCGACATCCTGCTGCCGATCCTGCGCGCCGACTACGCCGTCTGCGAGAGCTTCCGCACGGCTCCCCCACCGGCCCGCCGCTCAGCGGTCCGGTCACCGTCCTCGGCGGAGCGGACGACGACTCCACACCCGCGGACCTGGCGTGCTGGGCCGACGTCTGCAGCGGACCCTTCGCCCACCACACCTTCTCCCGCGGGCACTTCTTCCTCACCCACGAGTCGGCCCAGCCCGTCCTCGCCACCGTCACCTCCGCGGTGGGCCGGTAGCGCGCTCACCTCGGCGCGGAAGTCAGCGCAGTCCGAAGCGTTCCGACCAGTCCGCGATCTCCCCGGCCGTCGCGTTGCCCCCGCACACCACGAGGCCGAGCCGCGCGCCGTCGCCGACCCGCTCCAGGACCTGCCGGGCGGCGGGCAGCAGACAGCCCGCGGCGGGCTCGGTCCACACCTTGCCGTGCTCGGCGAGGTCGAGACAGCCGCGTACGGCGTCCCGGTCGGAGACGGTCAACACCTCGGTGACCAGGGCCGACACATGGTCGTACGTCAGCTGCGACACGGCAGGCGCGCTGAGCGTGGTCACGATCGAGGACGGCGCGACCGGCACCGGGCCACCGGCCGCGAGCGCCGCGGACATGGCCTCGGCGCCCTCGGTCTCCACGCCCCAGACCCGGATCCCGGGCCGCCGGGCGTGCAGGGCGGCGGCGACCCCGGCGATCAGCCCGCCGCCCCCGATGCTGACCAGTACGTCGGTGAGGTCACCGGCGTCGTCCGCGAACTCCAGCCCCACGGTGCCCTGTCCGGCGATCACCACCGGGTCGTCGAACGGGTGGACCAGGGTCAGCCCCTCGTCCCGCAGCCGGTTCACCAGCTCGAAGGCGCTCGGCATGTCGTCGGTCAGCCGCAGTGACGCGCCCGCCGCCTCCACCAGCGCCACGGACCGCGCAGGCGCCGAACGCGGCATCACTACCGTGGCCTTCACGTCCAGCGCCGCCGCCATGACCGCGAGCGCGATCCCGTGGTTGCCGCCGCTGACCGCCACCACCCCGGCCGCCAACTCGGCCTCGCGGAGCGACAGCAACTTCGCCGTGGCGCCGCGCGCCTTGAAGGAACCCGTGCGCTGCAACAGCTCCAGCTTCGTCGTGACCGGGACACCGAGCAGCTCCGAGAGCCCGGGACTCTCCACGGTCGGCGTGCGTACGACGTGTCCGGCGATCCGCTCGGCGGCGGCTTCGATGTCCGAGATGCCGATCAAGGCAGTCATCCTCCCGGCACGGGGCAAGGTGGTCCGTGCCGACTCGACCCTGACTCGGAAAGGACGCGCAGGTCAACACGTTTCAGAGCTCGCGGCGCACCAGGAACTCCAGCAGGGACCGCAGCTCGTCCACCGGCCCGGCCTCCAGGGGGACACCGGCGAGCGCCGTCTCCGCGGCGGCGATGTGCCGACGGGCCTCCGTCAGCGTCGCCGTACGGCCACCGGCCTCCTCGATCAGCCCGGCGGCCACGGCGGGTTCGGCACCCGACTCCAGCAGTGTGGCGAGGTAGCGAGCGCCGGGGGCGGAGAGCGCGGTCAGCACCGGGAAGGTCTTCTTGCGCTCCCGCAGATCGCCGTGCACGGGCTTGCCGGTCACCGCCGGGTCGCCCCAGATCCCCAGGACGTCGTCGACCAGCTGGAAGGCGATGCCCAGATGCCGTCCCGCCCGGTCCAGCGCGGCGACCGTCGCCGGGGGCGCCCCGCCGAGCCGGGCGCCGAGCGCGGCCGAACAGCCCAGCAGCGCACCGGTCTTGCCTTCGGCCATCGCCCGGTACTCCTCGGGACGCACCCGCTCCGGACCCGTCCAGGGGCGTGCCGCGAACAGCAGGTCGTCCGCCTGTCCGTGCACCAGGTCACCGAGCGCCGCGGACAGCAGGCGCAACCCGCTCGCGCCGTCCGGGACGGTGGCGAGCGTCTCCACGGCCAGCGCGAACAGGGCGTCGCCCGCGAGGACGGCCGGTCCCGTGCCGTATGCCTTCCACACCGTGCGGCGGCGGCGCCGGGTCTCGTCGCCGTCCATGATGTCGTCGTGCAGCAGCGAGAAGGTGTGCACCAGCTCCACCGCCACGGCAGCGGTGATCCCGGCCCGCGCGGGCGCACCGGCGGCTTCCGCGCCGAGTACGGCGAGGGCCTGCCGCAGGCCCTTGCCGCCCGGCGCTACGACGGGCTTTCCGCCCACCTCGCACCAGCCGAACGAGTAGGCCGCCATCTCGCCCAGCCACGGATGCAGCCGCCCGACCGCCTCCTTCAGCGCGGGGTGCACCAACTCGCGGCAGCGGTCGAGAACTTGGGGTGCGGTCGGTGCCGCTACGACCGAGGGGAGCGCCGTCACCGTGCGACCTCCGCCGTGATGCCCAGCTCGTCCTGCGCCCGGGCCACCATCTCGCGCGCGTGCCGCAGCCCTATGCGCTCCAACACCCGGGCCAGATCGGCAAGTTCGGCCGCGGTCTCGGCGCGGTCGCGGCCCAGGCGGGCCAGCGACTTGGCCAGGCCGAGCCGTGAGAGCGCCTCGCCGCGCGGCTCGCTCATCGCACGGAACTCGGCGAGCGCCTGCTCGTAGAGGTCCCGCGCCTCGGCGTAACGCCCGGCGCGGTACAGGACGTTGCCGCGCATCTTGTGGTTGTACGCGAGCGCGCTGGAGAGATTCATCGCACGACAACTCTCCTCGGCCTCGGACAGCAGGCCGAGTGCCCGCTCGGGGTCCTGGTCACGCACCGAGACGATGTCGGCGAGTCCGCGCAGCGCCCAGGCGTGCCCGCGCCGGTCGTCGGCGCCCGCCGCGATCGCGGCCGCCTCCTCGAACATCGCGTACGCCGTGTCGTAGGAACCCCTGTTGCGATGGATCTGTGCGATGCCCTCCAGCGCCCACACCGTGTGCCGGGCCTCGCCGCGCTTGCGGGCCTCGGCCAGCAGCTGTTCGTGCAGCCGCGCCACGGCCTCGTAGTCGCCCTGGATACGGCCGGTCTCGGCGAGGCCCGCCAGCGAGTATCCCCGTACGACGATGTCGCCGCCGCGCTCGCCCAGTTCGGCCGCGAGCCCGAGCAGCCGCCGGGCCAGCGGGAAGGCTCCGCGCTGCCGGGCCAGGGTGCCGCCGCTCCACAGGGCCCAGGCCATCGCGGCCGTGTCCCCGGCCTCGCGGGCCGCGCGGTAACTCGCCTTCCACGCCCCGTCCGCCTCCCGTACCTGCCCGAGGCGCCGGTGCGCCTCGGCGACCGCGAGCCCCGAGCGGGCCGCCTCGCCGTGCTGCCCCGACCGCTCGGCCGCCGCCAACTGCTCGGTGCCGGCGGCCAGTACGTCGACCAGAGAGGAGTTCACGGACAGGGTGGTGAGGGCGCCCTGGTACTCCGGAGCGAATGCCTTGCCGTACATCGATGCCTTTCGGTCCGTATACACCACATGTAGACACTGTGTGTATACATGATGTGTATAGAGCGTCGAAAATCAGCCCTGGCCGTGGGGGCCAGGGCGTCATCTGCTGTTGCGGATCAAGACGGCGATGTGGTCGGCGAGGTTGCTTGTGCGACGCAGATCACTCGCCGGACCTCAGTGCTGCTGCGCCTTCTGCGGAGTCACCTCGCTGGGCCGTACGACGACGAACCCCTCGCCCTGGAGCATGAGTTGGACGGCCTCGCCCGAGCCGCCCCGCAGCATCGACCCGATGGACTGCGAACGGTGCAGCGAGGTCTGGAGGTTGGCCGACCAGCCGACCACCGCGTCCGTGTCGACGAACACCGGGTACTGCGGCGAGACCGGTATGACCAGCGGGTTGCCCTCGCAGACCAGACCCAGCTTGCCCTGCCCGGTGAAGACGCTGTTGAACAGGCCGCCGCCCGCGATGCCCGACCCCTTCACCGTCTTGATCGCGTACGACAGCGAGGCGTCGAAACACAGGACGTTGCGGCCGTTGACGGTGAACTCGTCACCGGGGTCGATCTCGACCACGAAACAGTTCTGCGCCTCGTGCGCGAACCACGCCTCGCCCTGCCCGCGCACCGCCATCAACGGCAGGCCCTCACCGGTGACCGCGCGCTTGAGCATGCCGCCCACGCCCTGGCCCTTGCGCTCGAACTGGAGGTTGCCGCGGTAGGCGATCATCGCCCCCTGACGGGCGAGCATCTCGCCGTTGACCGCGTACCTGATGCACTTGGCGTTCTCTACGGTCATGCCCGGCGCGGTGGCCGGCTGCACCATGTGCTCACTGGAAAACAGATCACCCTTCATGCGGGCATCCTGACCCGGAGGATCTCATTCCGCCAAGATCGTGGAGGGGGTAACCCTGCCGAGTGGTCAGGCGCCGAAGAGTTGGGTCCAGTACGTCCCCATCTGTCCGCCCCCCGCGAAGCCGATGCCTATGTGGGTGAAGTCCGGCTTGAGGATGTTGGCGCGATGGCCGGGGCTGTTCATCCAGCCCTCCACCACCTCGGCGGGGGAGCGCTGACCACACGCGATGTTCTCGCCGATGGTGCGCCTGCGCGAGCCCGCGGCGGCGGCCCGGTCCCAGGGCTGGGAGCCGTCGGGGGAGGTGTGCGAGTAGAAGGCCCGGGCCACCATGTCCGTGCTGTGCGCCTGCGCGGCGGCGGCGAGCAGCGGGTCCACGGCGAGTGGCGACAGCCCGGCCCTCGTCCGCTCCCTGTTGGTCAACTCGACGACACTGCGCGTCGTTTGGGCCAGGTCGGCGATGGTGAGCGGCTTCGCCCACAACGCCGTCCAGTAGACGTCGCCGGAGTGGGGGGAGGCCGCCTGGGCGAGTCCCGCGTGGGTGACGTCCCGTTCGAGCAGTGTGCGGCGGGCCTGTTCGGTGCGGAGACAGTAGTCGACGAACTCAGCGGGGGTGCGCGGACCGGAGACCAGGTGTTCGCCGACGGTGAGATAGGCGTACCCGGCGTGTATCACGCGCTGGTACACGGAGGTGCCGTCGCGGCTCTCGGTGCTGAGGTGCCCCGCGGCGGCCATGTCGGAGACATGGGCCTGCGCGGCCGACGCGAGACGGGAATCGAGCGTGACAGGTGGTGAACCGGCTTTGGCGCGGGCCGAGTTGACCAGGGTGAGGAAGCCGGTCGGGTCGGGCGCCGGGGAGGTGGGGGAGCCCCCACCTCGTGCGGCGCCGACAGGGGTGGGACCGGGAGCCGCGTCCTCGACGATGTCCACCCCGAAGTCCCGTGCGATGCCCGCGAGTCCGTCGGCGTACCCCTGCCCCAGTGCGCGCAGCTTCCAGCCCGTGCCGCGCCGGTAGAGCTCGGCGAGGAGCAGGACGGTCTCCCGCTGGGGGCGGGCCGGGGTGAAGCGGGCGAGCGGACGGCGGCTCGCGTCCGTGACATGCAGGGTGGGTGCGGGCAGCCGGCCCAGCGGTGTGCCGGGGTCGGCGGGGCTGATGACGACGGTGACCCGGGCGGCGCCGGCGCGGAGCCGGGCGGGATCGACGGTCAGGGTGTCGCCCTGGAGGCGGGCTCCGGTCACGGTCGGCTGGTTGTAGAAGACGAAGTCCGCGTCGCCGCCGACCTTGCCGCTCTCGTCCGTGATCAACGCCGACACGTCGAACGGGCCGGGCACCCGCAGGGTCACGGCATCGCCCGGGAGGGGCAGATTGCCGCCCGGCACCAGCTCGTTCATGGCACCGCCCTCGCTGTTCGTGCCCGGGGAGTGCCCGGCGGGGGAGTTCGTCCTCCACTCAACGTCCCGTCACGGCAGGAGGGTTCCCGCACGGTGCGGTGGGTGCCGGTGCGCGAGGCCGCCCGGCACCCACCGTGCAGCGCGCTCAGTCCCGGGCGATCGCCGGTGCGATGTCCTCGTAGGCCGTGCGCCGTTCCGTGACGTGCGAACCCCGGCCGGTCAGCGGTGAACCCTCGATCGTCCTCGTGCGCTTGCCGCAGAACGCGGACTCCAGGGTGGCCGCCATCGTGTTCAGCACCGTGCCGTTGTTGGAGGTGTTGGCCAGCGCGGTGAGACTGCGCCGGCCGTCCTTCGAGGTGAAGGAGTAGGTGTAGAAACCCTGGACCGCGCCCGTGTGGCCGTACACGGAGACGCCGCAGGACAGATCGCGCCGCCGCAGCCCGAGGCCGTACCGCGTCGTGCTGTTGACCGGAGTCCACCGCTCCATCTGTCCGAGCGCGGCGGCGGAGGTGAGCCTGCCGGAGAGCAGTGCGGAGAAGAAGGTGTTCAGGTCGTGGGTGGTGGAGATGAGCGCGCCCGCGCTCTGCGCCCAGGACACCGTCTGGTCGGTCGCGTCGACCGGGTTCGCGCCCGCCCGGTCCTGGGTGAGGTAGCCGTGGGCGTGGCGGCCCGGGATCTTCGTGTCCGGGTGGACGTAGAAGGTGTCGCGCAGCTTGAGCGGCTTGATGATGCGGTCGCGGTACGCGGTCCCTACGGAGTGGCCGGTCAGCTTCTCGATGAGCATCCCGGCGACCACGAAGTTGGTGTTCGAGTACGAGTACGCGGCGCCCGGCGCGTTGGTGCGCGGGTGCTTCAGGGACAGGCGCACCAGTTGCCGGTAGGTGAAGACCTTGTCGCGTACGGCCTCGAAGCCGGAGACCGAGCTGGCGAACATGGAGTTGGTGTAGTCGTACAGGCCGCTGCGGTGGCTCAGCAGGTGGCGCACGGTGATCCGCTTGTCGGGGAGCAGGCCGGGCAGATAGCGGTCTACCGAGGCGTCCAGGTCGAGCTTGTGGGCGTCGACGAGTTGGAGCAGGACGACGGCGGAGAACGACTTGGTGACGCTGCCGATGCGGAAGCGGTCGGCGTTGTCGATGGCCCGGCGTGTCGCGCGGTCGCCGATGCCCGCGGCGGCCGTGCGGACGCTGCCGCGGTCGTCGATCCGGGCGATCGCCCCGGGCGCGCCCTGTGTCGTCAGCGTGCGCAGCACGGCACGCAGGCCCGCCATGTCGGGGGCCGGAAGCGCGGACGTGCTGCCGGTTCTCGTGGTGTCCGACCCAGGGGTCGCGGCCTGCGCCGGTACCGCCGTGAGCGTCAGCAGCACCGCCGCCGACGCCGTGGCCCTGCGCACCGTTCTTGAGACCATCCGGTTCTCTCCCGTTTCTCTTGTGTGCGAGATCGGTCACAGTCGCGCGAGGCAACCTTCTCGCGGCCCGTCACATCTCCACAGGTGACGCACAGTTGGTCACTCGCTGATCACTGGGCGACGCGGATTCGCAAAGTATTGCCATGAAAGTGACGAAAACCGTTCATTTCGGCTTTACATGTACATGACTGATCCGCAAGGGTTTCGCCTCGGGGCCCGACCAGCCCCCTGGGCGCCGCCAACAGCGCCCGGTCTCAAGGCGGTTGGCGATCCCGGCCGTCTCGAAGCGAGGAGCCCCCACCGATGCGTGGATCCCACATACGCGGCCTGGCGGTCGCCGTCGCCGTGACGACGGCCGCCACGGGACTGGCCGGAACGGCCTTCGCGGGACCGGCGGAGGGGACGGACCACGCGGTGGCGGCCGCCGGCACCACCGCCGCGTCGGTCGTCACCGCCGCCCGTGCCGCCGCCTTCGCGCACGCGGCGGCGACCGGCGTCGTCCAGGGCGACGGACTCCGGGCCAAGGACGTGATGATCGACCCCGAGGGCGCGCGTCATGTCCGGTTCATCCGTACGCACCAGGGCATGCCGGTCCTCGGCGGCGACCTCGTCGTCCACCTGTCTCGTCAGCTGACCTACACCGGCGTCACCAGGGCGGCCGACCACAGCGTCGAACCCGCCACCACGCGGCCCGAGCTGACGGCGGCGGAGGCCGAGACCAAGGCCGCTGCCGTCGCCAAGGGCGACGCGGGCACCGCCCAACTCGTGGTCGACGCCCGCGACGGCCGGGCCGCCCTCGCCTATCAGGTCCCCGTCAGCGACAGCGACACCGCCGAGGCCACCGGCACCCGGACCGTCGTCATCGACGCGGTCACCGGCACGGTCCGCAGCAACACCCCCGACAGCGACGAGTTCCTCTCACCCGAACTGCTCGACACCCTGCGCGAGAGCGGAGAGACCCTGAACCCCGCCACCGGTATCGGCACCGCTGTACAGCAGGCCGCGCTCACCGCGGCCGGTGCGACACGCGCCGTCCACTACCCGGTCACCGCCTCGGGCACCGGTACCTCCCTCTTCGTCGGCAAGGTGCCGCTGACCACCACCCAGACGGCACGCACCAGTTACCTCCTCAAGGACCCGACGCGCTGGGGCACCGAGACGCGTGACGCCAAGGGGCAGGAACTGGAGAGCTTCGCGCGCGGCAAGGCGTTCACCAGCACCACCGACAAGTGGGGCAACGGCACCGTCTCGCACCGCGACAGCGCCGCCGTCGACGCCCAGTACGGCATCACCCAGACCCTGGACTTCTACAAGAAGACCTTCGGCCGCAAGGGCATAGCCAACGACGGCAAGGCCGCCCGCGGCATGGTCCACTTCGGCAAGAAGGTGGCCAACGCGTTCTGGGACTCGACCTGCGACTGCATGCTCTACGGCGACGGTGACGGCGACATGTTCAAGAAGCCGCTCGTCGTCCTCGACGTCACGGGACACGAGCTGACCCACGGAGTCGTGGACGCCACCGCCGAGCTGGAGCCGACCCGCGTCGACGCGGACGGCAACCAGTACGGCGAGGCGGGCTCGCTGAACGAGTCCCTCGCGGACATCTTCGGCTCCAACGTCGAGTTCAGCGCGAACAACGCGAAGAACCCGCCGAACTACCTCGTCGGCGAGAAGCTCGGCCTCGCCCAGAAGTTCCTGCGCCGCCTCGACCGCCCCTCCCTCGACAAGCTCGAAGGCACCATCGACTACTGGTCGCCGCAGACCTACGACGCCGAGGTGCACGCGGGTTCGGGTGTCTCCTCGCACGCGTACTACCTGCTCGCCGAGGGCAGCGGACGCAAGACGATCGGAGGCTTCGCCTACGACTCGCCGACCTATGACGGGTCCACGGTCACCGGCATCGGACGGGCCAAGGCCACCGCGATCTTCTACCGCGCGCTCACCCGCTACATGGTGTCCACCACCGACTTCCACGACGCGCGCCTCGCCACGCTCAAGGCGGCGGCGGACCTCTACGGCGCGAACAGCACGGCGTACCAGACCGTCGACAAGGCCTGGGCCGCCGTGAACGTCACGGCCGCCAACACCCCTGCGGCCAGGCGCTGATGACCGCCCGGGTGCCCGGCCACGAGCGGGGCACCCGGACGTCCGGCCGGCTCAGATCCACTGCTTCTCGACCTCCTCGGACACCGTGAACCCGGCCTTGCAGGAGGGGCAGTTCGCCTTCCCGAACACATACGTCAACGCGGTCGCGACCTCCGTCTGCCCGGACTCGACCGCCTCGCCGTGCAGCCGCGCACCGATGCCGTCGAGCGCGTCGGGCGCGGCCGGTATCAACTCCGTCCGCCCCTCGGTGTTCTCCTCCTTGCCCGTGGCGAACACGTAGTCGCCGGCCGAGGTGAAGAAGCCGTACGAACCGAACGCGACGTACAGGCCCTCCTCGCACTCGGGGCATTCGAGGTCGTACTCCTCGCTGTTCACACCCTCCAAAGCCTCGGCCCACACCCCGCCGCCCTCGAAGGCGAGCACGGCCATCTGCAGATAGATGAAGGTGTGCGCGTCCTGCGTCGGATCGGCGCGCAACCGGCGTGCGACATCCAGCAGTTGGCCCATCTCGCGCGCATAGCGCCGCTGACACTCCTCGTCGGGGTCCGTGGCGATCAGCCCGGCCATGGTGACCGCCTGCAGCGGCCCGCCCGGTGCCCGCTCCAGTGCGATGTCGGTGAGTACGGGCATCGCCGCCCAGCTCGCCTCGTACACCGACCCCTGGTGGCACAGCGAACCCCACAACTCCTGCCACACCGCGTCGTCCTCGGAGCCGCCGAGGCGCGCGAACAGGCCGGGGATGTCCTCCGCGCTGCCGTAGGCGTGCGTCAGCGCGGACCAATCGATCGTCGTCATACGGCGATTGTGCCGCCCGGCACTGACAACGCGACTCCGGCCGCGGGCGGCTCCGTTGGACCTGTCGTCAACTTGGTCCGGGCGAATCCTGCTTCTTTCATTGACGACGGAAAAGAAGGCATCTAGGTTCCGGCCATGCGCTCGATCCCCCACACCGAGTCGTTCCCGGCCCACACACCGGCCGCCTCACAGGTCTTCACGACCGTCCTGTCCCACGGCCCCCTCACCCGACTTGAGGTGGCCCGCCGGGCGGGGCTGTCGGCGGCGGCCGTGACCAAGGCGGTCCGGCCGCTGATGGAGGCGGGGTATCTGACGGAGGGCGCCGACGAGGACGCGGCCCCGGCGCTGGGGCGGCCCGCGAACCTCGTACGGGTCGACGGCGGGCGCGCGCTGTTCATCGGGGTCAAGGTGACCGGCGACGAGATCATCGGCGTCCTCACCGACCTGTGCTGCCGCATCCGGGTCGCCCGTCATGTGCCGCTGACCGACCGCGACCCCCGGGCGGTGCTCGCCTCGATCGCGGACCTGGCCCAGGAACTCCGCACCGAGGCGGACGAGTTGGGCATCCAGGTGGTCGGCCTCGGCCTCGCGGTCTCCGGCGACGTGGACCGCGGCGAAGGGGTCGTCCGCTACTCGCCGTTCCTGGAGTGGCGGGACGTACCGCTCGCCGAACTGGCCGCCATGACAACGGGGTTGCCGGTCACCGTCGACAACGACGTCCGTGCGCTGACCGTCGCCGAGCAGTGGTTCGGGGCAGGGGCCGGTCTCACGGACTTCGCCGTGGTGACCGTCGGCGCGGGCATCGGCTGCGGACTGGTCGTGCACGGCCGGGTCGTCGCCGGCGCCCACGGCGTCGCGGGCGAGATCGGCCATGTCGTCGTCGATCCCGCCGGACCCCCCTGCCACTGCGGCAACCGCGGCTGCGTCGAGGCGATCGCCGGGGACGCCGCGATCGTCGCCCGCGTCCGCGAGGTGACGGGCGTTCAGGTCGCCGACACTTCAGAAGCCGTTGCCCTCGCCCACCGGGGCGACGCCGGAGCGCGCGAGGTCTACGCGCGGGCCGGGGAGGCGATCGGCCGGGGCATCGCGACCGTGGCCAACCTGCTCGGCCCCGAGCGCGTGATCATCTCGGGCGAAGGCCTCGCCGCCTACGACCTGTTCGCCGAGCAGATCCGCGACTCCTTCGCCGAGGCCGCATTCGGCTCCGCCGCCCGCTGCGACGTACGCACCCGCCCGCTGCCCTTCGACGAGTGGGCGCGCGGGGCCGCCGCCACCGCGATCCAGTCCTTCATCCGAGCCGCCGACTAGCCCGCACGATTTCCCTCCGACCCGCACGAGGAGCCCAACGATGTACTCCCTCACGCCCGTTCGCGCCCTGAGAGCCATGGTGGTCCTGGCCCTCACCGCCGGATTCGCCACCCACCTCCCCTCCGCGCACGCGGACACCGCGCCGGCCGTCGCGGCCAAGCCCTATATGGGCTGGTCGAGTTGGAGCATGCAGTCGTCCAAGTACCCCGGCCTCAACCCGGACGGCGACTACAGCTACCTCACCGAGGCGAACGTCGACAAGCAGACGGACGCGCTCGCCGACAAGTTGAAGAAGTACGGCTACGACCACGTCAACATCGACGCCGGCTGGTGGATGGACAAGACCTGGAAGTCCGGATTCGACGAGTACGGCCGCCAGAAGGCCGACCCGGTCCGCTTCCCCAGCGGCATGAAGGCCGTCGCCGACCGCATCCACTCCAAGGGCCTCAAGGCCGGCATCTATCTGCCCGCGGGCCTGGAGAAGGGGGCCTACGGCGACGGGAAGACGCCCATCTGGAACGCCGACGGCTGTACCACCGCCGACATCGTCTACGGCGATCTGCGCACCACCAACGGCTGGGACAGCGCGTACAAGATCGACTTCTCACGGCCGTGCGCCCAGAAGTACATCGACTCCCAGGCGCAGTTGATCGCAGGCTGGGGCTACGACTTCCTCAAGCTGGACGGTGTCGGCCCCGGTTCGGGCAAGAGCGGTGATCAGTACGACAACGTTGCCGACGTGGCCGCCTGGAACAAGGCCATCACCGCCACCGGACGTCCGATCCACCTGGAACTCTCCTGGTCCCTGGACTACGGGCACGCCGCCGACTGGAAGAAGTACTCCAACGGCTGGCGCATCGACACCGACGTCGAGTGCTACTGCAACACCCTTGTCAGCTGGGAGAACTCGGTCGACGACCGCTGGGACGACGCCCCCGCCTGGACCGACAAGGCGGGCCCCGGCGGCTGGAACGACCTCGACTCCCTCGACGTCGGCAACGGCGCGATGGACGGCCTGACCAAGGCGGAACGCCAGAGCTACGCCACCCTGTGGGCCGTCGCCAAGTCCCCGCTGTTCACCGGTGACGACCTCACCAAGCTCGACGACTACGGCCTCTCCCTCCTCACCAACCGTGAGGTCATCGCCGTGGACCAGAGCGACGCGCCGCCCGCCCGCCCCGTCACCCCGTCCGACGCCCAGCAGGTGTGGGCCGCCAAGAACCCCAACGGCACTTACACCGTCGCCCTGTTCAACCTCGCCAGCGCCCCCGCCGCCGTCTCCGCGAACTGGACGACCCTCGGCTTCACCGGCAAGGCCGACGTCCGTGACCTCTGGAACCACGAGGACCTCGGCTCCTTCACCAACAAGGTGACCGAGGCCCTGCCCGCCCACGGCTCCCGCCTCTTCACCGTCACCCCGCACGGCAGCGCCGTCACCGCGACCGCCTACGAGGCCGAGGCCACCACCAACACCCTCACCGGCAACGCCGACATCGCTGACTGCTCGGCCTGTTCGGGTGCCCACAAGGTCGGCAACCTCTACCTGGGCGGCAAGCTCACCGTCAACAACGTCGTCGCCGCCAAGGCCGGCACCTACCAGGTGAAGATCGCCTATGTCAGCGGCGACTCCCGCTCGGTCGCGATCTCCGCGAACGGCAACGGCGCCACCAGCCACAAGTTCCCGTCCACCGGCGACTGGGGGACCGTCGGATCGGTCAGCGTGCCGGTGACATTGAAGGCGGGCGCGAACACCATCACCTTCGACAGCGGTTCGAGCTACGCACCGGACATCGACCGGATCGACGTGCCCAAGTCCTCCTCCTGAGCCGACCTTTGCGGAGACCCATCATGTCCAGTGCACTGCCCGACCTGCCCAGACGCAATCTGCTCGCCCTCGCCGCGGCCACCGGCGCCCTCGCCGGCCTGCCCGCCTTCACCGCCTCCGCCGCACCCGAGCGGCCCACCAACACCTCGTACAGCAGCGGCACTTCACGCAACACCCTGTGGTGGCAGGCCCCGGCCGACGACAACTCGATGATCGTGCAGGGCCTCCCCGTCGGCAACGGCCGGCTCGGCGCCCTCGCCAGCAACGACCCCGGCCACGAGGTCCTCCTCGTCACCGACGCCACCATGTGGACCGGCGGCCTCAATGACACCCTCGACGCGGACGGCCAATTCCCGTACGGCCGCGCCGACTTCGGCTCCCTCACCCTGCTGGCCCGGCTCACCGTCGACATCCCCGACCACGACCTGGGCGCGGTCTCCTTCTACCGCCGCACCCTCGACCTGGAACAGGGCGTGGCGACCACCTCGTACGTCCGCTCCGGAGTGACGTACCAGCGGCAGCTGTTCGCCAGCCGTCCCGACGACGTGATCGTCCTGCACTTCACCCAGAACGGCGGCGGACGCTACACCGGCACCGTCGACCTGGCGGGCACGCACGGCGAACCGGCCACGGACGCCCGCTCGTTCGGCGGCACGCTGGCCAACGGCCTGCGCTACGGCGCCGCCGTGACGGCGTACGGCACCGGCGGCAGCGTCACCGTGACCGGCTCGCACGTCGCCTTCTCCGGCTGCAAGGACGTCACCGTCGTGCTGAGCGGCGGCACCAACTACGCGCCCAAGGCGGCTGCTCACTACCGCGATCCGTCCCTCGACCCACAGAAGCTGGCCCGCACCAAGGTGAGCGCGGCGGCCAAGCACTCGGCGAACACCCTGCTGCACACCCATGTCGCCGACCACGGCGCGCTGTTCGGGCAGCTGGGCATCTCGCTCGGCCCCTCGTCCGCCGACCAGCGCGCCCTGGACACCTGGGAGCGCGTCCAGGCCCGCGCCCGCGACGGCGTGCCCGACCCCGAACTCGAAGCCTCCTACCTCCAGTTCGGCCGCTATCTGATGATCGCCGGCTCCCGGGGGAGTCTGCCGATGGGCCTCCAGGGGAACTGGCTCGACGGCAACGACCCGGACTGGATGGGTGACTACCACACCGACATCAACATCCAGATGAACTACTGGATGGCCGACCGCGCCGGACTCTCCCAGTGCTTCGACGCCTTCACCGACTACTGCGTGGCCCAGCTCCCCGACTGGACAGACCTCACCCGCAGACTCTTCAACGACTCACGCAACCGCTACCGCAACTCCAGCGGGAAGAACGCCGGTTGGACCGTCGCCATCTCCACCAACCCCTACGGCGGCGGTGGTTGGTGGTGGCACCCGGCAGGTAACGCCTGGCTGAGCAACACCCTCTGGGAGCACTACGAGTTCACCGGCTCGCGCGCCCACCTCGCGAAGATCTACCCGCTCCTCAAGGGCGCCGTCGAGTTCTGGGAGGCGCGGCTGCTCACCACCACCCTGCCCGGCAGCTCGAAGGAGGTGCTGATCGCCGACAGCGACTGGTCGCCCGAACAGGGGCCGCTCGACGCGAAGGGCATCACCTACGCCCAGGAGCTGGTGTGGGCGCTGTTCGGTAACTACTGCGTCGCGGCAGCCGAGTTGAAGAAGGACACCGGCTACGCGGGCACGATCGCCGGGCTCCGCAAGAAGCTGTACCTCCCGGTGGTCAGCCCCAAGACGGGCTGGCTGGAGGAGTGGATGTCCCCGGACAACCTCGGCGAGACCACGCACCGGCACCTGTCCCCGCTCATCGGACTCTTCCCCGGCGACCGAATCCGCCCGGACGGCTCCACCCCGAAGGACATCGTCGACGGCGCCACCGCCCTGCTCACCGCCCGTGGCATGGAGAGCTTCGGCTGGGCCAACGCCTGGCGCAGCCTGTGCTGGGCACGGCTCAAGAATGCCGACAACGCCTACCAGTTGGTGGTCAACAACCTCCGCCCGTCCACCGACGGCAGCAACGGCACCGCCTCCAACCTCTTCGACATCTACCAGGTCGAGGTGGGCCGCGGCATCTTCCAGATCGAAGCCAACTTCGGCACCCCCGCCGCGATGATCGAGATGCTGCTCTACTCCCGCCCCGGGCATCTGGAACTCCTCCCCGCCCTGCCCGACGCGTGGGCCGCGTCCGGGTCGGTCACCGGTGTCGGCGCTCGCGGCGGCTTCGTCGTGGACCTCCACTGGAAGAACGGGAAGCCGACCGAGGTGAAGATCCACAGCGTCAACGGCCGGACCACGACAGTGGCCTTCGGCACCAGCACGCAGACCGTGCGGCTGACCCCGGGCGAGTCCGTCACGCTGCGGGACTTCGCCCGGTGACGGGCCGACGGGCGCGGTTAGGCCGTGGGCTGGCTCTTCTGACAATGGTGGTGGCGCTCCAGACCATGCCCGCACAGGCGCGGCCGGAGCCCACCGTTCAGGCGCAGGCGCAGACACAGACGCCGATATCGGTGACGGCCTCGGGTGGTTCGCACACGGTCGTCACCTGGGGAGCGAGCGCCGACCGCATGGGTGACGGGGTGGCCGGCCGCAGTTACCGCCTGATCGTGCACACCAGTGTCGCGGGCGGCGAGCTGCGGATCAGGCTCTCCAACGCCTTCGGCGACCGGCCGATGACCTTCGACAGCGTCTACGCGGGCGTGCAGAAGGAGGGTGCCGCGCTGGTGCCCCGTTCCAACCGGCGGCTCACCTTCGGCGGCGGACGGTCGGTCACCGTCCCCGCCGGGGCGACGGCGTACAGCGACCCGCTGACCGGCGCACTGCCCGCCGCCACCGACCTGGTGGTGAGCATCCACAGCCCGGACGCGGCGGGCCCGGCCACCGGTCACGGACTCGCCATGCAGACGTCGTACGCGACCCAGGGCGACCACACGGCCGAGGAGAGCGGCGCCGCCTGGACCGACACCATCGGCTCCTGGTACTACCTCGACGCCGTCACAGTACGGACCGGCGCGGACACCGGCGGCGTGGTCACCCTCGGCGACTCCATCACGGACGGCTGGGCGAGCACGACCGACCAGAACCGGCGCTGGCCCGACTACCTCGCCCGACGGCTCCAGCGCGCCGGCACGACCGTCAAGGGAGTCGCGAACGAAGGGATCTCCGGCAACAAGGTGCTCGCGGACGGCGCCGGGCAGAGCGCCCTCAACCGGCTGCAACGGGACGTCCTGTCGCAGCCCGGTGTCCGCACGGTGTTCCTGTTCGAAGGGGTCAACGACATCAAGGCCCACAGCGGGGTCACCGCCCAGGACCTGATCGCCGGCTACCGCGAGATCATCGCCCGGGCACACGCGGCCGGGAAGTGTGTCGTCGGTGCCACGGTCGGACCCTACGAGGGCTGGTCCGAATGGGACCCGGCGGGCGAGACGGTACGCCAGGAGGTGAACCAATTCATCAAGGGCAGCGGGGAGTTCGACGCCGTCACCGACTTCGACCACATCCTGCGCAGCCCCTACGACCAGGAAAGGATGCTGCCCTTCTTCGACAGCGGCGACCATCTGCACCCCAACGACAAGGGAATGCAGGCCATGGCCGACGCGGTCGACCTCGCCGGACTCGACTGCGACCGGTGAACCTCAGCCGGACGCCGTCGCCTCCGGGGTGATCAGCCCCTGCCGGTAGGCGATCGCCACCGCCTCCGTACGGCTCGCGGCGCCCAGCTTCGCGAGGATGTTGGAGACGTGGACGCTCGCCGTCTTGCCGGTGATGAACAGCTCCTCGCCGATCTGGCGGTTGCTGCGGCCCAGCGCCAGCAGCCGCAGCACGTCCTGCTCGCGGGCCGTCAGCGGCGAGGGGCGCTCCCCGGCGTCCCCGCCGTCCGCGGCCGGGTCGCCGAGGCGGCCGCGGCGGACGAGCGTGTCCAGCCGCGCGAGCAGGGGCGCGGCTCCGAGCCGGGTGGCCGTCTCCCGGGCCGCACGTGCCTGGACGGCGGCCTCCTCGCGCCGGTCGGCCGCCAACAGGGCTTCGGCGAAACGGAATTGGCAGCGCGCCCGTTCGTAGACATCGCCGTAGTCGAACGCGGTCACCGCCTTTTCCCAGGCCGCCGCGTCGGGTCCCGTGGCCGCCCGCGTCCACTCCGCCTCGGCGCGCGCCAGCCAGGCCATTCCCTCCGGCCCCTGCGGCCGTCGGCCGTCGCCCTCCTCCGCCACGGCCCGCGCCAACTCGACGAGTTCCGTCGCGGTCTCCGTCCAGCGGCGCACCCCCGCCTCGTCGCCCGTCAGCCGCAGTGCGGCGGCCCGGTCGGCGACCGGGGCGAGGGCGAGGGCGGCGAGCCGGACCGCGAGGTCGGGACGCCGGCCGGAGTCGTCGGTGAGTGCCGTGACCGTCGTACGCATCGTCTCCACGGCCGCCTCCGGATCGTCCCGCAGGCCACCGGCGTCGGTCAGCGCGATGCCCGCCACCATGGCGGCCATCCAGTCGAACGGCCCCTCCAGCAGGGCACGCGCCCGGTCCGCGGCCCTCAAGTCGCCGCGCGCCAGCGCCACATACAGTGCCGGTCCCATGGTGAAGCCGCCCATTCGCGGCAACACCTTCGCGTCGCTCGTGGCGGCCTTCTCGCACTCGTCCCAGCGACCGAGTGTGTACAGCACCAGGAGTTGGAGGTAGCGCATCTCCAGCGGGTACGGGGAGGACAGCAGTCCGGCGCGACGGGCCCGGTCCAGTCCCTCGGTGAGCCAGGGCAGCGACTCCTCCAGGTGCCCGGACTCGAAGTTGCCGATGGCCAGATGGAACAGGGCGCGCATCTCCACGGGCGCGTGCCCGGCCTGCCGGGCCAGTTCGCGGGCCTGGGCGAGCCGCTCGCGGCCCTCCTTCGTGCGCCGGCCGCCCTTTTCGAGCGTGGCCAGCGAGATCAGCAGATCGGCTCGGGCGTCGACCAGTTGGAGTTCCTCGGCGATGCGCAGGGCCTGCCGGGCGACCCGCAGGGCGATCTCGTCCTCACCGACCTGACGAGCCGTCAGTACATGCGTGGCCGCTGCCCACACCCAGGTCCGCGAGGGCGGTTCGGCGGGGATCATCGCGAGGGCCTCGCTGCTGTAGGCGAACGCGGCGGTGAGGCTGTCGACGCCCATCAGATTGCCGGCCAGGGTGTACCGGACCCGGGCGGCCAGCTCGGCGTCCGTGTCCTGGCCGATCCCGGCCAGCGCGGACCGGGTGAGGGACACCGCGCGGTGTGCGTCCCCGGCGTGCGCCGCCGCAGCGGAGGCCCGCAGGGTGAGGGTCACGCTGTCGACGCCCTCGCCGGAAGGCCGGGCCGCCGGATCGACCGACCGCCACAGATCGAGGGCTGTTTCGAGATGCCGTAGCTCCTCGGCGGGCGCGCCCACGTGCTCGGCGTGGTCGGCGGCCTCCAGGGAGGCGGCCAGCGCCTCGGCGAGGTCGTGGCTCTCGCGGTAGTGGTGGGCGCGCTCGGCCGCGCTCTCGGCGGGGTGACCGCGTCCGGCGAGGAGGCGGGCGAACGAGCCGTGCAGCCGGGAGCGCTCGCCGGGCAGCAGATCCGCGTACACCGCCTCCCGCGCGAGGGCGTGCCGGAAGGAGTACGTGTCGCCGTGCCCGGGGACCAGGAGTTGGCGCTCGACGGCCTCCCGCAGCGCCGACTCCAGCTCGTCCTCCGGGAGTTGGACCGCGTCCCGCAGCAGGTCGTACTCGACGCGGCGCCCGGCGACGGCGGCGGTGCGCAGCACCTGTTGGGCGGTGTCGGAGAGTTGCTCGAAGCGGATCAGCAGGACGTCGGCCAGACCGCTCGGCACACCGCCGGCCTCCATGTCGGTGGCCGCGAGCAACTCCTCGGCGTAGAAGGCGTTTCCCTCGGCGCGCTCGACGATCCGGCGGACCGTGCCGTCCGGCACCGGGCCCGTGCGCAGCGCGCGCACCAGCCGGGCGACCTCCGCGTCCCCCATGGGCCGCAGCTCCAGCCGCTCCACGGCGGGCAGCCGCACCAGCTCGGCCAGCAGGGGCCGTAGGGGATGGCGGCGGTGGAGGTCGTCCGCGCGGTACGACGCGAACACCGCGAGGCGGTGGGTGGGCGCACCGCCGGCCGGGCGCTGGAGGATGCCCCGGCTGAGCAGGAAGCGGAGCAGGTCGCGGGAGGACTGGTCGGCCCAGTGCAGATCCTCCAGGACCAGCAGCAGGGGAGCGATGTCGGCGAGGTCGGCGAGCAGTCCGGCGATGCCCTCGAAGAGGCGCAGTCTGCCGCCCGCGTCCCGGGCCGCGTCCGTGCCGGCGCCGAGCAGCCGGTCGACCGCCGGATGCGCGGCCAGGGCGGCGGCGAAACGGTCGTCGCCGGCCAGCGCTCCGAGGATCTCGGTGAACGGCAGATAGGGCAGACCGACGTCACCGAGGTCGACACAGTGCCCGGTCAGGACGGTCATGCCGGCGTCCGCCGCCCGCGCCGCCACCTCGTCGAGGACCCGGGTCTTGCCGACGCCCGCGTCCCCGGCGATCAGCACCGCCCCCGCCGTGCCCGCGCGGGCACGCTCCAGTACACCGGCGAGGCGGGCGACCTCCTCGTCCCGGCCGATGAGCGGCGCTGCTGCTACGGATTGCGACACGCCCCCATCCTGGCACGCGCCACCGACAACGCACCTGGCCACCGGGCGGAAGGCACCTCCCGCCCGGTGGCCGGGGTCAGCGCAGTGTCTCGGCCCAGTTCGCCGGGACGCGGCCCGCCGGACCCGGCACGGGCTGGTCCTTGGGGTGGCTCACCGGGGCGGTGAGTTCGGGGCCGGAGTCGTACAGCTCGGAGGTGCTGAAGTTCCAGAACCAGTCCTCGCCCGGCTCGTAGCTCTGGATGAACGGATGGCCCGTGGACTGGTAGTGGGCCGTGGCGTGCTTGGAGGGGGAGTCGTCGCAACAGCCCACATGACCGCACTGCGCACACCGCCGGAGATGGAACCACCAGCCCTGGGCAGCCTCGCACTCCACGCAGCCTGCACCGCTCGGCGGGACACTGGGGTCGATTCCGGTGATGTCGGTCATGCGGACTCCTCGGGCGTCTCGTTGTCCGTGGCGGTGAGCGGAAGCAGGACCTGGAAGCGGGTGTCGCCCGGCACCGACTCCACCTGGAGCGTGCCGTGGTGCTTGTTCACGACGATCCGCCAGGAGATGTCCAGACCCAGGCCCGTGCCCTCGCCCACCGGCTTGGTGGTGAAGAACGGATCGAAGATACGGCTACGGATCTCCGCCGGAACACCCGGCCCCGTGTCACGGAACTCCACCATCAGCTGATCGCGCACCAGCGCCGTCCGCACCGTCAACGTGCCTTCCCCGCCCGTGCTGTTCATGGCGGAGACAGCGTTGTCGATCAGGTTCGTCCACACCTGGTTGAGCTCCGCCGGATAGGCCGGGATCTTCGGGAGTGTGCGGTCGTACTCCTTGACGACCTTGATGCGGTCGCCGACCTTGCCGCCGAGCATCAGCAGTGTGCTGTCGAGGAGTTCGTGCACATCGGCGACCTGGTACGGGGCACGGTCCAGCTGCGAGTACTGCTTCGCGGCGCCGACCAGATTCGAGATCCTGGTCGTGGAGTCCTCGATCTCCGACATCAACAGCTCTGTCTCGACCGTGTAGTTGAGCCAGCCGATCGCGCCCGGCAGGATCTCCTCGTCCACGGCCGCCGCGACCTGGTCGAGCCACTCGACGTCGAGGCCGGCCTGCACGAACGTCGGCGCGATCTGCCAGGACTCCGTGACACCGTGGTCGTCGAGCCAGTCCGTGAGCTGGTCCTCGCGGTCCGAGGCCTCCAGCGGGCTCAACGTCTGTGCCTTGGCGACCCGTTCGGCCGTGCGCTCCTGGATGTCGATGAGGTTGGCGAGGTCCTCCCGCGAGTACGGTCCCGAGGAGATGACGCGGAGCTTGTGCCGCATCTTCGCCACCCGCTCCCGCAGCGTCGAGGTGGCCCGGACGGCAGCGGCCGCGGGGTTGTTGAGCTCGTGCGTGAGCCCGGCCGACAACGAGCCCAGCGCCAGCAGCCGTTCACGCTGGCTGATCGCCAACTGGCTGCTCTTCTGGCCGAAGAAGAGGCCCTCCAGCAGATGGACGGCCATCGGGAACCACTCGCTCATGATGGCCGCGAAGGTCTCGGCGGGCAGCACGAAGAACCGCGTCGTCTCCGTCACCCGCATCGAGTTGAGGTACACCTGCTGCACCCGGTCCCCGATGTAGGCCTGCATCGCGCCCGTGTAGACGCCGCGCTGCGAGGTGCGCGCGACCTCCACGTCGTCCTCGCCGACGCGGCGCGAGAGCACCACGGTGCCCTCGATCATCACGTAGAAGCAGGTCGCGGGATCGCCCTCGGTGTAGACGGGCCCGGCCTCGAACTGCTCCACCTGACCGTCGCAGCACAGCCTGCCGAGCTGCTCCGGCGTCAGCTTCTCGAACAGGAACAGCGTGCCGATCTCCTGCGGGCTGCAGGGCAGCACCTTTCCGCTCATGACTGCTCCAGGTAGCGGTGGACGAGCATCACGGCCATGGCTCCCTCTCCGACGGCGGACGCGACGCGCTTCGCGGACTCGGCGCGCGCGTCGCCCGCCACGAACACGCCGGGAATATTGGTCTCCAGGTGGTACGGCGACCGGTCCAACTCCCAGCCCGCGGGCGGCTTCCCGTCCGCGCCGAGGTCGGGCCCGGCCAGGATGAACCCGCGCTCGTCGCGCAGCACCGCGCCATCCAGCCAGTCGGTCAGGGGAGCCGCGCCGATGAACACGAACATCCACTGCGCGTCGACGAGTTCGGTCGCCCCGGTCTCCGTGTCGCGCAGGGTGAGCTGCTCCAGATGGTCCGAACCGTGCGCCGCGTCGACGACGGTGCCGGTGCGCACGGAGATGTTCTCCGCCTCGTTGATCTGCTGGATCAGGTAGTACGACATCGACGCGGCCAGCGACGGTCCGCGCACCAGCAGGGTCACCGACTTGGCGCCCCGGGCCAGGTACATCGCCGCCTGGCCCGCCGAATTGGCGCCGCCGACGATGTACACGTCGTGCCCCTGGCAGGAGGCGGCCTCGGTCAGCGCCGAGCCGTAGTAGACCCCGCAGCCCGTCAGATCGGGCGTGCCGGGCGCCTCCAACTGCCGGTACGACACACCGGTCGCCAGGATGACCGCGTGCGCGGCGACGGCCGAACCGTCCGCGAAGTGCACCACCCGAGCCGACCCATTGGCTTCCAGCCCCGTGACCTCGCGCGCGGTGAGGATCTCGGCACCGAACTTGGTGGCCTGCCGCCGTGCCCGGTCGGTGAGTTGAGCCCCGGACACCCCGTCCGGGAAACCGAGATAGTTCTCGATCCGCGAACTCTGCCCGGCCTGCCCACCGGTCGCGGACCGCTCCACAAGCACCGTCCGCAGCCCCTCCGAGGCCCCGTACACGGCCGCGCCCAGCCCCGCCGGACCGCCGCCGATGACGACGAGGTCGTAGAAGTCGGCCGTCGGCGTGGTCGCGAGCCCCACCTTCGCGGCCAGCTCGGGCGCCTCCGGCTCGACCAGCACCGACCCGTCGGCGGTGATGACGAGCGGCAGCCGCTGCCCGTCCTGTCCGGCGGCGGACAGCAGCCGCAGTCCCTCAGGGCTGTCCGCCGAGTACCAGCGGTACGGCACCTGGTTGCGGGCCAGGAACTCCCGTACGTCCGAGGAGCGCGCCGACCAGCGGTGCCCGACCACCTTCGTGGCGGGCACGGGCCGGTAGTCGCTGTTCCGCCAGGCCTCCAGGAGGTCGTCGAGGACCGGGTAGAGCTTCTCCTCGGGCGGGTCCCAGGGCTTCAGCAGATAGTGGTCGAGGTCCACGACGTTGATCGCGTCGATCGCGGCGTCCGTGTCCGCGTACGCGGTCAGCAGCACGCGGCGGGCGCCCGGATAGATGTCGAGGGCCTGTTCCAGGAACTCGATGCCGTTCATCTGCGGCATGCGGTAGTCGGCCAGGATCACGGCGACGAGATCCCCGCGCAGCTTCAGCTCGCGCAGCGCGTCGAGCGCGGACTCGCCCGACTCCGCGCGCACGATCCGGTACGACTCGCCGTAGCGCCGCCGCAGGTCACGGGCGACGGCACGGGAGACTCCCGGATCGTCGTCCACGGTCATGATGACGGTCCGCGCGGATTCGGCGGCCTGTGCCATACGTCTCCCACCCCGAGTGGTCGGCTTCACGGCACGGCGGCGCCGTTGTCACCGCGCCGGCTCCCCATCATCGTATGTTCGATCGCCCCGGTGCGCTTCGCTACGTCCGAGACCGGCGGCTCAGCGACTCCGGGAGCGCAACACGCAGAACTCGTTTCCCTCCGGGTCCGCCAGCACCACCCACGACTGTTCGCCCTGCCCGATGTCCACGGTCCGCGCGCCCAGGGCCAGCAACCGGATCACCTCGGCCTCCTGGTCGTCGGGCCGGAAGTCCAGATGCAGCCGGTTCTTGGTGGTCTTGCGCTCGGGCACCGGCACGAACAGCAGCCCGGGCAGGCGGTCCGGCTCCGGGCGGATCTCGAACTCGTCCGGGGCCTCGCCCACCACCACCCAGCCGAGTGCCTCGGCCCACCAGCGTCCCAGCGCGACGGGCTCGGCCGCGTCCACGACCATCTGCTCCCACTCCAAGGTCATGCGCGCAGGGTAGTGAAGACTGGGCCCGACACAGGTGACCGCACCACAGGGAGGCCACGGAATGACACGCCCGATCACGGCAGGGGTCGACGGATCGGCGGAGAGTCTCGCCGCACTCGCCTGGGCGGGCCGGGAAGCCGTACGGCGGGGGCTGGCGCTGCGCGTGACGCATGTGTGGCGGTACGAGGAGCACCACGCCCTCGACACGGGGGACCGGGAGACGCAGGACCGCTGGGTGCGGGACGCGGCGGCCGAGGCCGCCCGGACGCTCGCCGAACGTCACCCGGGCCTGGACGTGACCACCGACGTCCTGGAGGGCGACCCCGTCGACACCCTGACCGCCGCCGCTGCCGAGTCCGAACTGCTGGTGCTCGGCTCGCGCGGGCACGGGCCCGTCGTCGGCTTCCTGCTCGGGTCCGTCGGACAGCAGGTGATCGCCGACGCCGTACGGCCCGTCGTGCTCGTGCGTGCCGGGGACGAGGCGTCCGGGGAGGCCGGCGGGCGCGAGATCGTCGTGGGGCAGCAGGGAGACGCCGAGGACAGTGCCGCCGCTCTCGGTTTCGCGTTCGAGACGGCGGCGGCACGTGGCGCCACGGTACGGGCCGTGCGGGCGTGGACCCTGCCGCCCGTGTTCGCCTACAGCCCGGGCTCCATGAAGCTCCTCGACGAGGCGGGCGGTCTGGAGCCGTACGAGAAGAAGGCTCTCGCCGAGGCGCTGGAGCCGTGGCGGGAGCGCTTCCCCGACGTGGCCGTCGTCGAGCACATCGAGATGGGCAGCGCGGGGCAGGTGCTGCTGTCGGTGGCCGGGCGGGCGCAGCTGATGGTCGTCGGGCGGCGCGCCCACCGTAGGGCGGTGGGCGCGCGGATCGGCTCGGTCGCGCACGGGGTGCTGCACCACGCGGAGTGCCCGGTGGCCGTGGTGCCCACTCCTTGACCTCAGATGTCCTCGATGCGTACCGGTACGCCTTTCTCCACCGACCTGATGGCCGCCAGCGCGATCGTCAGCGCGGCGCGGGCGTCGGCGCCGGTGGCCGACGGGGTACGCCCCGTGCGGACACCGTCGGCGAAGTCGGCCAGCTCGGCGACGTACGCCTCGTGGAACAGGTCCTGGTCGTAGGCGATCGTCTCGGCCGCGATGCCGTCGGCGCCGTAGGACGTCAGATGGGTGCGCCGGATGTCGCCCATCGTCAGCATGCCCGCCGAGCCGAAGACCTCGCCGCGCACGTCATAGCCGTACACCGCCTGGAAGTTGGCCTCCGCGGTGGCGAGGGCGCCGTTGTCGAAGCGGATCGTGACCACGGCCGTGTCGAGCAGGCCGCGGTCCTTGAAGTCGGGGCGGACCAGGGCGTCGGCCATGGCGAAGACCTCGACCGGTTCGGCGCCGGGGTTCAGGTAGCGCAGGGTGTCGAAGTCGTGGATGAGGGTTTCCAGGAAGATCGTCCACGGCGGGACGGGGGAGGGGTCGGCCAGCTTCGGGTCGCGGGTGAGCGAGCGCAGGAGCTGCGGGGCGCCGATGGCGCCCGCGGCGACCTTGTCGTGCGCGGCCCGGAACCCGGCGTCGTAGCGGCGGTTGAAGCCGACCTGGAGCGGTACGCCCGCTTCGGCGGCGGCAGCGATGGCGCGGTCGGCGTCGGCGAGGGTCGTTGCCATCGGCTTCTCGCAGTAGACCGCCTTGCCCGCGCGTGCCGCCGCCTCGACCAGGTCGGCGTGGGTGCGGGCCGGTGTCGCGATCACCACGGCGTCTACCGCCGGGTCCGCGAACAGGTCGGCGATCCCGGTGTACGCGGTGGGGCAGTCGAGCCGGTCGGCCAGCTTCCGCGCAGCCCCCGGGGCCGGGTCGGCGACGGCGGCGAGGCGGACGCCGGGCAGTCGGCGGGCGAGGGTCTCGGCATGGAAGGAGCCCATGCGGCCCGCGCCCACGAGGCCGACGGAGAGGGGCAGTTGGGTGGTCATGCGGTCCTCTGTGAGGCCGTGGGAAGCGGTGGCGGGGCAGATCGTGAACGCGGTGCGGGGGCGGTGCCGGCTCAGACCCTGAACGCGGTGCGGAAGCGGTCCAGGGCGCGTTCGCTGTCGGCGTCCGAGGCCCACGCCTCCATCGCGACCGTGCCGTCGTAGCCGATGTCGGCGAGGGCGCGGGCGATCGCCGGGTAGTTGATCTCGCCGGTGCCGGGCTCCTGGCGGCCGGGTACGTCCGCCACCTGGATCTCGCCGATCAGGCCCAAACGGTGTGCCCTGCGGACGAGTTCGATGAGGTTCCCCTCGCCGATCTGCGCGTGGTAAAGGTCCAGGTTCATCCGCAGACCGGGGCGGTCCACCGCCTTGACCAGCGCCAGGGTGTCGGCGGCCGTCGCGAACGGGACGCCCGGGTGGTCGACCGCGGAGTTGAGGTTCTCCAGCGTGAAGGTGACGCCGGCTCTCTCGCCCAGCTCGGCGAGGCGGGTCAGGGTGCGGTGGGCGGCGATCCACATAGGGCCCGTGGGCTCGCCGCGAACCGGAATCACCGGCAGGCCCTCGGAGTTGAGGCCGGTGCCGTGCAAGTTCAGGCGCGGGCAGCCGAGTTGGTCGGCGGCCTTGACCGATTCCTCGGCGGTGCGCAGGAGTTCGGCGGCACCCGCCTCGTCGGTGAGGCTGCCCCGGATGTAGCCCGTCATCGACGAGAACTCGGCCGGGGTGCGTGTGAGCGCGTCCAGGTCGTGCCGGGTCCAGTCCCAGATCTCGACCTGGAAACCGGCTTCGTGGATGCGCCGCGCCCGCTCGTGGATCGGCAGGTCCCGGAAGACCATCTCGGCACAGACCGCCAACGTGTACATGATCGCTCGCCCTTCCAGCTGCCATCTAGAACGTTCTAGATGGCAGTAGTACGCCACTGCCCGATGTGTGTGTCAAGGCTTCGCGAGGGATGCTTCTAGAACGTTGCAGAACCCTCCCGAACAGCTAGGATCTCGACAGGTGACGACCCCCCGACCGTAAGGACCTCCGTGCCGGCCACCCCCGAGCTCCCCGACGGCAAGCGGCCCACCCTGGCCCATGTCGCGGCCCGGGCGGGAGTCTCCGTCGCGCTGGTCTCGATCGTGATGCGCGGGGCCTACGGCGCGAGCGCCGCCTCCCGGGAGCGGGTGCTCAAGGCCGCCGAGGAGCTCGGCTACCGGCCCGACACCCGGGCCAGGGTGCTGCGCAGCAACCGCTCACGACTGCTCGGCGTGCAGTTCGGGCTGCGCCATCCCTTCCACACCGACCTGGTCGAAGGCATCTACGCCGCCGCCGAGCCCGCCGGCTATCAGGTGGCGCTCAGCGCGGTGGCGCCCACGCGCGGTGAGCGGCAGGCCGTGGAGGCGCTGCTCGCCGACCGCTGCGAGGCGCTGGTCCTGCTCGGCCCCGAGGTCCCGGCCACCCGCCTGGCGCACCTCGCCACCCAGGTCCCGGTCGTCTCGGTGGCCCGGCGGCTGCGGCCCGCCCCGCCGGCCGTGGACGTCGTCCGCACCGCCGACGACGAGGGCGCCCGCCAGGCCGTCGACCACCTGGTGGCGCTCGGCCACCGGGCCGTCGCCCACATCGACGGCGGCCGGGCGCCCGGCGCCGCCGACCGCCGCCGCGGCTACCGCACCGCGATGCGCCGCCACGGCCTCGACGAACACATCCGGGTCCTGCCCGGCGGGCTCACCGAGGACGACGGCGCACGCGCCGCCAGAACCCTGCTCGCGGAGAAACCCCGTCCCAGCGCGGTCCTCGCCTTCAACGACCGCTGCGCCACGGGCGTCCTCGACACCTTCCTGCGGGCCGGTGTCGCCGTCCCCGGCGAGATCTCCGTGGTCGGTTTCGACGACACCACCCTGTCCCGGCTCGCCCACATCGACCTCACCACCGTCGCCCAGGACATCCCCCGCCTCGCGCAACTCGCCGTCGGCCGCGCCATCGCCCGCCTCGACGGCGAGGCCGTACCGGACGGCGAACAGGTCGTCGCACCGCGCCTGGTGGTCCGCGGGACCACGGGCGCGCCCGGCACGGGCTGATCCCGCTACTCCGGCGCGGCCGGCTCCAGGGTCTCGCGCACCTTCGGCAGGATGTTGGTGATGTAGTCCTCGACCACCGTGTCCAGATCGATGTCGTGCTGCGCCCGCTCGGCCAGATACCAGCGGTGTTCGAGCAGCTCGTGGTAGATCTCGGCCGGGTCCATCGACCCGCGCAGCTCCAGCGGCACGGCGCGCACCGTGGGCCGGAACACGTCCCGCACCCACCGGTGCGCGAGCACCTCGGGCCGGGCGGCGAGCGGATCGCCCGGGGCGTAGTCGTCCTGGGTGGCCATCCAGCTCTCCAGGTCGTTGAGCAGCCGCCGCGCCTGGTTCTCCTCGGCGTCCAGGCCGGTCAGACGCAGCAGTTGACGCTGGTGATGGCCCGCGTCGACGACCTTGGGCACGAAGGTGACCGTGTCGCCGTTCGAGGAGTGCTCGATCTGCATCTCGGCCACGTCGAAGCCGAGTTCGTTCAGGCGCCGGATCCGGCGCTCGATGAAGTGGTACTTGCCCGCCGGGTACACCGAGGTGCGGGTCAGCTCCTCCCACAGCCCCTGGTAGCGGGCGCAGATCTCCATGCCGAACTCGATCGGGTCGACGGACGGGTGCAGCGCCCCGGACGCCTCCAGGTCGAGCAGCTCCCCGCTGATGTTGACGCGGGCGAGATCGAGGTCGTACTCCCGCTGCCCGTCGCTCAACCGCGCGTGCAGGTCGCCGGTCTCCGCGTCCACGAGGTAGGCGGCGTAGGCGCCGGCGTCCCGCCGGAACAGCGTGTTGGACAGCGAGCAGTCGCCCCACGCGAACCCGGCCAGGTGCAGCCGCACCAGCAGCACGGCCAGCGCGTCCATCAGCCGGTGCATGGTGGCCGGCCGCAGCGTCGTCTCGAACATCGAGCGGTACGGCATCGAGCCGCCCAGATGCCGGGTGATCAGCACCGGTTCCAGCGGCTCGCCGGCCGTGTCGGCGCGTCCGGTGACCACGGCGAGGGGGTCGACGGCGGGGATGCCGAGCCGGTCCAGGTCGCGCAGCAGCTCGTACTCGCGCAGTGCGGGCCGTTCCGCCAGCTCCTTGACGGCTATGACCTCGCTGCCGGCGCGGGCGTAGCGCACGACGTGACGGGAGATGCCGCGCGGCAGCGGCACCAGGTACTCGTCGGGCCACTCCTCCAGCGGAACGTCCCAGGGCAGTTCCAGCAGGAGCACCGGATGCTCGGGGTTGGTCGCGTTGATCTGCAGTGCCATGAGGTGACCCTAGAGCGCGAGTTCGCGGGCGCGCTGCGTCGCCTCACGGATCGGACCGGTGTGCAGGGGGCCGTGGCCGGGCAGCAGGGTGTCGGCATCGAGCGCTTCGAGGGCGTCCAGCGAGGCGACGGCCCGCTCGCGCTCGTGGTGGAACATGCCGGGCAGCAGCTGCGGGCCCTTGATCCGCGAGGTGGGATGGCCGCTGACCAGGGCATCCCCGGAGATCACGATCCCGCTGTCCGGGAGATGGAAGACGCAGTGCCCGTTCGTGTGGCCGGGGGTGTGCACGGGGACGGGCCGGCCGGGCAGGTCGAGGGGGCCGTCCCCGGCCGGAAAGGCCTCGGCCGCGGAGACCGGATGCTGCTCCATGCCTCCGGCGCGGATCGTGTGCACCGCCCACGGCAGTACGCCGGGACGCCAGGCGTTCTTCAGCACCTTGCCCAGGGTCACCTGCTGCAGGAACTCCCTGCGGGCGTGCGGCACTTCGGCCTCGTGCGCGTAGACGGGCGTGCCGTGGGCGCTGTGCAGGAACTCCGCCGAGCCGAGGTGGTCGTTGTGGGCGTGGGTGAGGAGCACCGCCGTGACCGCCTGCGCTGAACTCCCCACCTGCTCAAGGGAGTCGAGCACGAGCCCGCGGTCCCCGGGATACCCGGTGTCCACCAGCGTGGCCGTGTCGCCGTCGGTGAGGATCACCCAGTTGGTGTTGCTGCCGTGCACGAGGTAGACGGCGTCGGCGACTTGACGTACTTCTGCCCGCATGATCGTTCCTTGCCTGGTGGTGCTCTTCGGATCCGGCCAGTCGTTCGGGATCCAGCCAACCAGACGCGTACAGTCCTTGCGCGCGCGGGGGAAGCCGCCTCCGGCACCGTCCGCCGGAGGCGGCCCCCGCGCGCGTCCGAAGCGGCCGCCTCTCCGCCTCAGCGCACGCCGTGCGGGCGGAACTGCACGCTGATGCGCGGCCCCGCGGCTCGGGTGGTCTTGGGGACGCAGTGCTCCCAGGTCCGCTGACAGGAGCCGCCCATCACGATCAGATCGCCGTGCCCCAGCGCGTGCCGCACCGACGCGCCGCCGCGCAGCGGACGCAGCAGCAGGTCGCGGGGCGCGCCCACGGAGAGGATCGCCACCATGGTGTCCACATGGGCACCCCGCCCGATCCGGTCACCGTGCCAGGCGACACTGTCCCGCCCGTCCCGGTAGTAGCACAGCCCGGACGTGGTGAAGGGCTCGCCCAACTCCCGTGCGTAGTACGCCGAGAGCGCGTCCCGGGCCTCGGCCAGCACCGGATGCGGCAGTGCGTCGTCCGCACCGTAGTGGGCGAGCAGTCGGGGTACGGCCACGACCTGGTCGTACATCTGACGGCGCTCGGCGCGCCACGGCACGTCGACGGCCAGCTCCTCGAACAGGGCGTCGGCGCCGCTCAGCCACCCGGGCAGCACGTCGATCCAGGCGCCGAGACCCAGCGTGGTGCGCCGGATCCCGTGGAGGGGGCCGAGCCGGAGCCGGTCGGTCTGGTCGAAGAGGGAGCCCTGGAGGTGGTGCGCGGTCATGGGACCAGCGTACCCCTTATTCGAATATCTGTTCCCATGAGAACGCGGCTCTTTCGATACATCGATGTATCGGATACATTCACGTATCGAACATCGGGACGCGGAGGTCCGGGCATGGTGACGGAGGCGACGGCCAAGCGGGTGACCAGGCGGCGGGTGCGCACGCGTGCCAATCTGCTGGACGCCGCGTTCGCCGTGTTCGCCGCGAAAGGCTTCGGGCGGGTCTCCATCGAGGAGGTCTGCGAGGCCGCCGGTTACAGCAGGGGCGCCTTCTACTCGAACTTCGACAGCCTGGACGGGCTGTTCTTCGCGCTCTACCAGGAGCGGGCCGAGCTGATCGCCGAGCAGGTGGCCGACGCACTCGCCCTCGACGGCCCCGACCTCGACGTCCCCGCCGCCGTGGACCGCGTCACCGACGTGCTGCTCCTCGACCTGGACTGGCTCCTGGTGAAGACCGACTTCCTGGTGCACGCGGCCCGGGACGCCACCGTGGCGGGGACCCTGCTGGGACACCGGGCCCGGCTGCGCGGAGCGATCGCGCACCGCCTGGCCCGCGCCCGGGGTCTCGCCGAACTCCCGGCCGTACTCGGCGACCTGGACGCGGCGGCGTACGCAGTGGTGGCCGCGTACGACGGCGTCACCACCCAACTCCTGCTGGACAAGGACGTGGAGCACGCCCGCGTCTGGCTGAAGCAACTCCTCACCGCGCTGCTGACCGACGGCAGCCGCGCCCCCGAATGAGAAAGGCAACGGTCGCCATGGATGCGGACGTCATCGTCGTCGGAGCCGGGCTGGCCGGTCTGGTCGCGGCCCATGAACTGACCAGCCGGGGCCGCCGGGTCGCGCTCGTCGACCAGGAGAACGCCGCCAACCTCGGCGGGCAGGCGTTCTGGTCCTTCGGCGGACTGTTCCTCGTCGACTCGCCGGAACAGCGCCGCCTCGGCATCAAGGACTCCTTCGACCTGGCCTGGAGCGACTGGCAGGGCAGCGCCGGCTTCGACCGCGTCGACGACGAGGACTCGTGGGCGGTGCGCTGGGCGCGCGCCTACGTCGAGTTCGCGGCCGGCGAGAAGCGGACCTGGCTCGACGGCCACGGCATCAAGCTGCTGCCCACCGTCGGCTGGGCGGAACGCGGAGACCTGCGCGCCCACGGACACGGCAACTCCGTCCCGCGCTTCCATGTCACGTGGGGCACCGGCACCGGAGTGGTCGAACCCTTCGTGAACTACGCCAAGCAGGCCGCCCGCGACGGACTCCTCACCTTCTACTACCGCCACCAGGTCGACGAGCTGGTCGTCGCGGAGGGCGAGGCGCGCGGCGTACGCGGCACGGTCCTCGCCGAGGACGACTCGGCGCGCGGAGTCTCCTCCAGCCGCGAGGCGATCGGCGAGTTCGAACTCACCGCACAGGCCGTCGTCGTCACCACCGGCGGCATCGGCGCCAACCACGACATCGTCCGCCGCTACTGGCCCGAACGCCTCGGCACCCCGCCCGCCGAGATGGTCACCGGCGTCCCCGCCTACGTCGACGGCAGGATGCTCGACATCAGCGCCGAGGCGGGCGTACGACTGGTCAACCGCGACCGTATGTGGCACTACACCGAGGGCCTGCAGAACTGGAACCCGGTCTGGCCCGGCCACGGCATCCGCATCCTGCCCGGCCCGTCCTCCCTGTGGTTCGACGCCCTGGGCCGCCGCCTGCCCGACCCGTGCCTGCCGGGCTACGACACCCTCAACACCCTCAAGTACCTGCGCACGACAGCGGGCTTGGCGGAGCACGACCACTCCTGGTTCATCCTCACCCAGAAGATCATCGAGAAGGAGTTCGCGCTGTCGGGCTCCGAGCAGAACCCCGACATCACCGCCAAGGACAAGAAGGCGGTGCTGCGCGACCGGCTCCTCGGCAAGGGCGCACCCGGCCCGGTGGACGCCTTCCTGCGCAAGGGCGCGGACTTCGTGACCGCCGGCAACCTGGAGCAACTGGTCGAGAAAATGAACCAGTTGACCGACAAGCCGCTTCTCGACGCGGCCGTGGTGCGCCGCCAGATCGAGGCCCGCGACCTCCAGCTGGCCAACCCGTACAGCAAGGACTCCCAGATCCAGGGCATCCGCAACGCCCGCCGCTACATCGGCGACCGGCTGGGCCGCGTGGCCACCCCGCACCGCATTCTCGACCCGGCCGCAGGCCCACTCATCGGGGTCAAGCTGCACGTCCTGACCCGCAAGACCCTCGGCGGCATCCAGACCGACCTCGACTCGCGCGCCCTGGGCGCCGACGGAAAGCCGATCGGCGGACTGTACGCGGCGGGCGAGGTGGCCGGCTTCGGCGGCGGTGGCGTGCACGGCTACAACGCCCTCGAAGGCACCTTCCTCGGCGGCTGCCTCTTCTCCGGCCGCGCCGCGGGCCGCGCGGCGGCCAGGCAGACCGCCTGACCGGACGCCGCGGCCCGTCTCCTCAGCTGTCGAGGAGGCGGGCCAGTACCGAGGCGTGACTGCGCTCCGGCGACTTCACCGCCGTCAACAGGGTCACCGGCCCCATCCGGACCAAGTTCCCCAAGGTGTGCAGGAGTTGGGCCGCCTCCGGCTCGGCGAGCTCCGCCTCGTAACGGCCGGTGAACTCCTCGTACGACCCCTCGCCCGCGTGGTACCAGCGGCGCAGTTCGTTCGACGGGGTCAGGGCCTTGGGCCACTCGTCGACGCGGGCCGCGTCCTTGGACAGGCCGCGCGGCCACAGCCGGTCGACCAGGACACGGACGCCGTCCTCCGGCTCGGGCGGATCGTAGACACGGCGCACTCGGACGGTCACGGGCGGGGCTCCCTCGGGCGGCGGTGGTGCCGTGAGCCTACGTCCGGGCGGGCACGGTTCGCGCAGCCGCTCGCCGATGGAACGGAAGTCGTCGAGGGTGACTGGGCAGCCGTCGTGAAGGATACGGAAGGTCTTGCCGACCGGTCCGCATGCCCGGACGCGGAGAGCCGTGACAGGAGTGGGATGTGTCGACTCCGGTGGGGGATGGGCTGGTTGTCCTCACCGGTGCCCCGCTGGGCCCAAGCCGCGTGGGCTGCGCTTCGACGACGCTGGCGTTGTCGGCGGAGCGAATCAGAGCCGACCGAAGAGAGCGGGAGGAAACGGCCATGGGTGGTTTCAGGGTCAAGGAAGTCATGACCCGGGAGGTCGTGCGCGCCTGCCGCGACACACCGTTCAAGGAAGTCGCCCGACTGCTGGCGGAACACCGCATCAGCGGACTGCCGGTGGTGGACGACCAGGAGAAGGTCGTCGGGGTGATCTCCGAGACCGACCTGCTGTACCACCAGGTGCGGCAGGATCCGGACCATCACCACGGGCGTTTCCACGTGCTGCGGCCGACCCGTTCCGCGCGCTCGGCCACGGCCAAGGCCCGGGCCAGGACCGCGGAGCAGCTCATGACACGACCCGCGTTCATCGTCGCCCCGGAGCAGCAGGTGACGGACGCCGCGTCGATGATGGATCGGCACCATGTGGCGCTGCTGCCCGTGGTGGACGACGAGGACCGACTGGTCGGCATCGTCACCAGGGGCAACCTGCTGAAGCTCTTCCTGCGCCCCGACACGGAGATCGGCCGGGACGTCGTCGACCGGGTGGTCCGGGGGATCGCCTGCCCCCGGTACGAGGTGGACGCCGCCGTCGCCGACGGGGTGGTGACGCTGCGGGGCCACCTGGCGCGACGCGGCGACGCCCGGCTCGCGGCGCGGATCGCCGGACAGGTGGACGGCGTCGTCGCGATCACGGACAACCTCACCTACGAATCGGACGGGCTCAGATCGTAGGGGCCTCCTCGGACGCCGCTGTGGACTGCGCAGGCGACCCGGCCGGGTGAACGGAGACCATGTCCTGAGGGCTCGGCCCGTCCGCCGAGACGGTCTGTCCGGGGGTGTGCGCATCCGCGGGGACCGACCCCGTGTCCCCGGCGAGCCGCAGGCCGGTCACGGATGAGAAGCAGTGCACCGCGTCGGCGTCGCCGTGCACCGCGACGCGGAGTGCGGATCCCTTGCTCTGGGTGGGGCGACCGGGGAGCCGGACGACGACCGGGACGAGGTCCTGGCCGAGCTTCGCGGTCGCGTGGAGGTACGCGATGGCCCCGGTGTCCTCGACCGCGTCGATGACCAGGTCCAGCGCCGGGGTCTCCAGGTCGTCGGGGGAGAGCACCTGGAGATGCTCGGGCCGGATGCCGAGCGTGATCTCGGTACCGCCGTCGGCGGATGCGGCGTTGAGCGCGGTACGGGTCAAGGGCACGACCAGGCCGCCCAGTTGGGCCCCGTCCGCGGTGAGCGGCAGCCGGAAGAGGTTCATCGCGGGGGAGCCGATGAAGCCGGCGACGAAGGTGTTGGCGGGATGCCCGAAGACCTCCTTGGGGGTGCCCACCTGTTGCAGTACGCCGTCCTTCATGACGGCGAGGCGGTCGCCCATCGTCATGGCCTCGACCTGGTCGTGGGTGACGTACACGGTGGTGGTGCCCAGCCGGCGCTGCAGCACGGCGATCTGGGTGCGGGTCTGGACGCGCAGCTTGGCGTCCAGGTTGGACAGCGGCTCGTCCATCAGGAACACCCGGGGTTCGCGCACGATGGCGCGCCCCATCGCCACCCGCTGCCGCTGGCCGCCGGAGAGGGACTTGGGCTTGCGGTCGAGGTACTCCTCCAGGTCCAGGACGGCCGCGGCCTCCTGGACGCGCTGCTGGACGCGGGGCTTGGGCATGCGCGCGATCTTGAGCGCGAAGCCCATGTTGGCGGCCGTCGTCATGTGCGGGTACAGCGCGTAGTTCTGGAACACCATCGCGATGTCGCGGTCCTTGGGCGGCAGATGGGTCACGTCCCGGTCGCCGATACGGATCGACCCGGAGTCGACCTCCTCAAGCCCGGCGAGCATGCGCAGGCTGGTCGACTTGCCGCAGCCGGACGGTCCCACCAGGACCATGAACTCGCCGTCGGCGATCTCCAGATCGAGGTCGCTGACGGCCGGGTGATCCATGCCCGCGAAGCACCGGGTCGCGTGGTCGAAGGTGACGGACGCCATGATCTTCTCCTCCCCTGAACGTCTCCCCAGACCAAGGCTGGAACGGGAGTCGGCAGTGCGGCAGGACCCGGACGACCCCTCTGTGGTGCCGGTCGGCCCATTGGGCACGGCCGGGTACCGCACAAGGCTTGGACCGACGGACGCGGAAGGGGGGAGGGGAGGAGATGTTCCGGTCCCGGGTGGGGCCGTCCCGGCCCAGACACCCGAACACCGACACGGTGCCGCTGATCCCCGCGGCCCGCCAGACCACGGAGGGGGACGGCTCCGACCCCGTCTTCGTCGACTCCAGCGGACGCCGTGGACGGCGCATCCGGCGCGTCGCCTACGCGGCCGGCGCGCTGTGTGCCGCGTACACCGGCGTACTGGCGCTCAGTTTCATGGGCGCGACACCGTTCGCCCCGCGCACCGTACTGCCCGTACCGGGGCTGCCGTCCGAGAAGCCCGGTACCGTGACCGAGACCCCGCGCGGCGATCTGCCGGCTGAGTCCGTGGCCCCGTCCTCCGGTGGCCCGTCGGCGTCACCGTCCGCGCTTCCCGGACCGACGGCCCTGCCCACGGACCCGCCCTCGGGCGGCAGCCCCTCCGCCCCGGCGACGGGCCCCGCCACCTCGCCCGCGCCCACGGCGAGTTCCTCGCCGACCGCCTCCTCGACCGCGACCGGCCCGACGGGCTCCGGCGGCTCGTCCGGCACCGGTCCCACGGCTTCGGGCGGAACGTCGAATGCCACCTCCGGGAGTTCCGGCGCTACGCCCAGCGGCTCGGGCGACGACGGGGAGTCACCCGGCATCTCCACTGTCCCTGCGGCGACTTGATGAGCGCGCGGCAGCCGGGGCTCACCACCGGCACCCGAGGGAGTCGCCGCGGAACAGCCTCCCGCCCGCGGATCGTGTCCCTGCTCGTGGTTCTGGCCGTGATGACGGGCATCCTGCTCCTGAACGGCTACACGCACGGGGAGTTCGCCGCCGACCACCGGGTGCACCCGCCGGTGGCGGCCGACCGGGTCCCGGAGAAGGTGCTGCACGGCGGCCCCGTGATCGACACCACCGGCTCCACCCCGCGCAGCCACCGGATGTCGGACCGCACCGTCGCCCTGACCTTCGACGACGGCCCTGACCCGGCCTGGACCCCGAAGATCCTGGACGTGCTCGACCGCTACGGCGTCAAGGGCACCTTCTTCGTCACCGGCGCGGCGACCGCCCGCCAACCCGGCCTCGTACGCCGGATGGTGACCTCCGGACAGGAGGTCGGTGTGCACACCTTCACCCACCCCGACCTCGTGTACCAGTCGACTTCCCGCACGGACCGCGAACTGGCCCAGACCCAGCTCGCGTTGGCGGGAGCGGCCGGTATCCACAGCTCGCTCGTCCGCCCGCCCTACTCGGCCCACGCGGCGGACCTGGACGACCTCTCCTGGTCCGTGGTCCGGCAGTTGGGCGCGAAGGGGTACATCACCGCCCTCGTCGACATCGACGCCGAGGACTGGCGAAGGCCCGGCGCGACCGACATCGCGGACAGCATCACCGGGAGGCTGCACGGGCAGGGTGCCGTGGTACTGCTGCACGACGCCGGCGGCGACCGCTCCCGGACCGTCCGCGCCCTGGACACCCTGATCCCCGAACTGCTCGGCCGGGGTTACCGGTTCACCACCGTCACCGGAGGGCTGGGCGCGGGCAGCGCCCATCACCCGGTCTCCGGCGCGGAGTTGTGGAGCGGTCGGGTCTTCGTGGCGGCCGTGGCCGTCGGCGAGTGGCTCGTGCCCGCGCTGGCGACACTGATGGCCCTGGTGGGCGGGCTGATGCTGCTGCGCTTCGCGGCCATGCTGGTGTTCGCCCGCCGCCATGCCCGGCGGCGCCGTGATCCGGGCTTCTCCTGGGGGCCGGAGGTCACCGAACCCGTGAGCGTGGTGATCCCCGCCTACAACGAACGCAAGTGCATTGCCCACACCGTGCAGTCCGTGGTCAAGAGCGAGCATCCCGTCGAGGTCGTCGTGGTCGACGACGGTTCCACGGACGGCACGGCCGAGACGGTGGAGGCACTCGCGCTGCCCTGCGTCAGCGTCGTACGACAGGCCAACCGCGGCAAGTCGGCCGCGCTCAACACCGGTGTGGCCAGGGCCTCGTACCCGCTGATCGTGATGATGGACGGCGACACCGTCTTCGAGCCGGACACCGTGCACCGGCTGGTGCAGCCCTTCGCCGACCGGCGGGTGGGGGCGGTGGCCGGCAACACCAAGGTCGGCAACCGGGGGAGTCTGCTGGGCACTTGGCAGCATCTCGAATACGTGATGGGCCTCAACCTCGACCGCCGCATGTACGACGAACTCGGCTGCATCCCCACCGTGCCGGGAGCCGTCGGCGCGTTCCGACGCACCGCGCTGCGCCACGTCGGCGGCCTGAGCGACGACACCCTGGCCGAGGACACCGACCTCACCATGGCGCTGCACCGGGGCAGTTGGCACGTGGTCTACGAGGAGCGCGCCCGCGCCTGGACCGAAGCGCCGGTGACCGTCGGCCAGTTGTGGCGTCAACGCTACCGGTGGAGCTACGGCACCCTCCAGTCGATGTGGAAGCACCGTCACGCGGTCGTCGAGCGGGGCCACGCGGGACACTTCGGCCGATACGGACTCGCGCTGGTCGTGCTGTTCACCGTCCTCACCCCGCTGCTGGCCCCCCTCATCGACCTGTTCCTCCTGTACGGACTCCTCTTCCAGGACCCGGTGCGCACTGCGGCCGCCTGGGGCGCGCTGCTCGCCGTACAACTGCTGTGCGCCGCCTACGCGTTGCGGCTCGACGGCGAGAAGCAGCGGGTGCTGTGGGCGCTGCCGCTCCAGCAGCTCTTCTACCGCCAGTTCCTCTACACGGTGCTCCTCCAGTCGTGCACCACGGCGCTCACCGGCGCCCGGCTGCGCTGGCACAAGCTGCGTCGCACGGGACAGGTGAAGGCACCGGGGCCGCCGACGAGGGCAGTGGCATCGACGGCCACCGCCACAACGGCCGCCCCACCGGCGGCGGTTCGCAAGAACGGCGGCCGGAACCTGTATCTGGACTTCCTGCGCGCCGTGGCCCTGGTCCGCGTGGTGACTTACCACACCTTCAACTGGGCCTGGCTGACCCTGGCGTTCCCGGCCATGGGCGTCATGTTCGCGCTGGCCGGCTCGCTGATGGCCCCTTCGCTCGACCGTCACGACCGCACTCCGGCGGCGGTGGTGCGGGCGCGCATGCGCCGACTGCTGCCGCCGGTGTGGCTGTTCGGCCTCGTCATGGTCGTCGCGATGCTGCTGACGGGCTGGCGGCCGGACGAGGGCGGCGGCGGGCGTGCGTCCGGATGGGCGCGGATGGTGTTCTGGATCGTGCCGGTGAGCGAGCCGCCCTTCGCCCACACCGACTGGGCCTGGCAGATCGTCGCCCCGCTCTGGTACATCCGCGCCTACCTGCTGTTCGTGATCCTCTCGCCGCTGCTGCTGCGGGCGTTCCGCAGAGCGCCCTGGACGGCCGTGGTGACGGGACTGGTCCTCGCGGCGCTGGCACAGTTCGAGCTGCTGCCGTTGCCGGCCCGGGTCGAGGAGCCGTTCACCGACCTGGCCACGTTCGCCGCCTGCTGGCTCCTGGGCTTCGCCCACCACGACGGGCTCGTACGGCGGTTGCCGGCGGCCCGGGTGTGGGCGGTGGCCGCGGCCGTCATGACGGTGGGCGGCTGGTTCGCGCTGACGCACCGGACCGAGGAGGGCTACGACCTCGGCTCGATCCCGCTCGGACAGGCCCTGTGGTCCTTCGGCTTCGTCCTGCTGCTCCTGCGGCTCGGCCCGCGGAGCGACCGCTGGGTGCGGCGCCACCGGCCGCTGCACGACACCGTGGTGCTGCTCAACGCCCGTGCCGTCACGGTCTATCTGTGGCACGAGGTGGCGCTGGTCCTCGGGGTGGTGCTCATCGACCGCATGTGGCGGGTCCCCGCGCTGGGGAACTCCCTGCCGCTCGGAGCCACTTGGTTCCTGTATCTCGTCGCCTGGCCTCTCATCGCCGTGGCGGTACTGCTGGTCGGGTGGGCGGAGGACCGCGCGGCGAAACGTCCGGCACGACTGTGGCCACGGCCGGTTCGGCAGACCGAAAGGGCGTGAGACGGGCGGCCGTGCGGGGGAGGGGGTAGTCCGCCCGCGGACGGACGTGCAGGTCCACTCCTCCCCCTGGACTGTCGGGGAAGGTGCCCGCACGGCTCGGTCGGTCGTACCGGCGGGCACGCATCCACCCGCTCCCGCGCAAGGCGGATGCCGTCCCGATGGACCGACCCATCGGGACGTTCCCGGCGCGGGGCGTCGGGGGGAACTGCCTCCGCGCCACTTTCAGTGTCCGTCGCGGATCTGTGGGGAAGGTGTGCCGAACGGCTCCCGTCGGGGGCCGTTCGGCTGGTTGCGGCGGCCGGTGGCGCGGCAGGCCGTCACGGCTCGGCGGGGCCGGCCAGCGCCACGAAGTCGTCGGAGTAGACGTCGTGGAGCCGAATGGCGAGGTCCTCCAGAGCACGGCTGGCGGCGAGCTCGTCACCGATCTCCGGAACGGCACGGTCGATCGGGTTGCGCCGGGCCACACCACGGCCGGTGACCGTCGACGTGTCCCGGGTGCGCAGGACGGCCCGTGCGTGAGTGTCGTCGCCGTCCTCGGTGATGTAGATCTGTACGGTCCACTGCTTGGCTTCCATCGTGATCACTCCCGGGCGGAGGGGTACGAGGGCCGAGCGGGCAGACCCGCAGGGACCCGGAGCGGGACTGCGGGGGAGCGCGACGGCTTCTGCCTCCACTTCTCAGCCTGCGCCTGTCCGCGGAGCCGGTCCAGGGCCGAACGGCCCACCGGGCAGGCTTCGTCGTGCGTGTCGCGATCGGACAAGGCCTGCTGCGCGGGCGTCCCCGCGCCGGCCGGCTGAGGCGTCGGGTACGCGGCGCCCGAGTGACACCCCGTCCGAGTCCGACCGGCGTATGTCACAGGGCGGGGTTCCGGCTTCGTGGTGCGGTCCGGCGGTCTCGCCGTCACGCCCGGTCGCGCGGGTGGCAGGGCTTCCGGCCATGAGCCGATCGCGGATGTGTGCTCGCACGAGCGCCGCGCCCCCTGCCTTGGGGGGGTGCCTCGTCACTCCGCGCTGAGGACCGTGTCGGGTCCTCGCCGTGGGGTCGGGCGGCTGCGGGGGGCGTGGCCGAGGCGCAGGATCATCTGCGGGAACTCTCCGCGCGTGAGCGTCGTGCGGACCTGGGTGCGCAGCCGCGGGACTTCGAGGGGCTGGGTGTGGAAGGCGGCCACGGCCCAGCGGGTGGTGGCGTGCAGCAGGACCCGCTGGAGGGCCTGCCCCGCGCGCAGCCAGTCCTCCCGGGTGTCGTGCCGCGTGGTGAGGACGAGGGTCAGCCCCGTCTCCGGGGGCCAGACCTCTGGCACGTCCGGCAGGGTGCGGGTGAGCCCCAGGAAGTCGCGGCCGACGAGACCGGTGTGGTCCGGGGGACGGACGCAGACGTCCAGGGGGACGCCGTCCGGACGTCGGTCCTGGGCGCCTCGCGTCCAGTGGACCAACTCGGCGATGTGGCCGGGGTCGTTGCGGTGGACGGCCTCGGCGGACCGGACCAGCTCAGCGAGCTGACGCCGCGCGACACGGGATTCCACCGTGTACAGCGCGGCACCCTCCGCACGGGCGTGCTCACGCAACTCCCCGATCAGCGGCTGCGGAAGCGGCGACTGCTGGAAGGGACCGCGGTGCGTGTGCCGTTGCCACAGAGCGCGGTACATCAGGTTCTCGTCGGTGCTCGGCCTCGCGTACGGCCCCCAGCCGACGCGGGCGAGATGGGCCGGGTTCCAGGGAGTGGGGAGCAGCTGTACGACGGGCTGGAAGCCCAGGTGCCGCATGGCGACCCGCACGTTGAACAGGGCCGCGCCGCCGCTGATGAGCTGCTCCCGCCCGTCCGGGTCGGTGAGCAGGAGCCGGCGCGTGGGGTCCGCGTACACGTCGAGGTCGGTGTCCCGGCCGACGAACAGCCAGGGCTGGGTGTTGTGCACCGAGGGCGCGCTGACGGCCGCACGGACCAGGTGGTGGGCCGCGTGGTCGACCTGAGCGGAGACTGTCTCCATGGTGGGCACCGCCGTTCGTCGTTGATGTCTGCGGGCGCGGAACTCAGCCGTGCGCCACGACGGCGACGGGGCAGCGCGCGCGGTGGATCACGGTGCGGGTGACCGGACCGGTGTGCGGACCGGGACGGCGGTCGCGCAGATGGCGGCCGACGACGAGGAGTCCGGCGTCCGAGGCGGCGCGGACCAGGTGTGCTCCTGCCCTGCCCCTGACGACCGTGGAGGTGACCTCGACGCCCGGGTATTTGTCCCGCCAGTTCTGGAGGACTCCGGCCAGGAGGCCGCGCAACTCCTCCTCGCGCCGGGGCCCTTCACCGAGTCCGGGGTCTCCGGGTCCGGGGGGAGCGGCAGACGAGGTGTCCCAGGCATGGAGCACGCGCAACGGCGCCCCGCGCAGCGCGGCTGCCTCGAAGGCGAACTCGATCACCTCGTCGCACGCCTTGCCCAGGTCGACGCCGAGAACGACGTCACGGTACGGCGTGAACGGCGACGCGTAGCCGTCCCCGTTCAGAAGATGCTCGTCCGCGGACCGCTGCCCGGCCTCGACCAGGACGACCGGACGGACGGCCCGGGCGACGACGGCCTGGGCCACCGACCCCACGAGGAATCCGGTGAAGCCGCTCAGCCCGCGCGAACCGAGCACCAGCAACTCGGCGTTCCGAGCGGCGTGCAGGAGTACGGCAGCCGCCGGGCCCTCGATGTGCTCGTCGGTGAGCAGCGCCTCCGGGCAGGCCCGCGCGACGCGTTCCTCGACCGTGCGCAGGACACCCCGGCCCAGACGGTGCCGCATCGCGCTCGCCGCAGGAGAGAGCGCCTGGTCCGGCCCCCGGTCGGAGGTGTGCACCAGGTGCAGTCGCAGGCCGCGACGCACCGCCTCCCGGGCACCCCACTCGGCGGCGGCCAGGCTCTCCGGAGATCCGTCGACTCCGACGACGACCGGTCGTGACATGGGGCACCTCCCTGGCTCTCGCCCGGTGGGTCCTTCTCGGCCCTGTCCCCATCGTCGTGCCGGACAACCGCGCGGTGGAGGGGCCACCGGTCCCGGACATTGGTCCGTACGACCCCTGCCCGGAGCTCCCCGCCCGGGACGACCGTGGGACACGCAGACAGGGGTGCCGCAAGCAGGCGGGAGGCGAACCGGCATGGAACGGACGATCGTTGTCGGAGTGGACGGCTCCGTGCGAAGCAGAGTGGCGGCGGACTGGGCGGCCCGGGAGGCCCTGCGGTGCGGCCTGATTCTGCAGGTGGTCCATGTGTCGGAGCGGCCGGGGACGGGTCTGTCCGGGCCGCCGCGTTCCGGCCTCGGGGACCCGCTGCCCGGCCTGGCGGAACGCGAACTGATGTCCTCGCCCTCCGAGTTGACGGTCCATGAGATTCGGGTCGACGGTGAGCCGGCAGCCCGGCTGCTCGCCCTGGGCGCCTCGGCCGAACTGCTCGTGCTCGGGATGCGTGGCGCCGGAGGGTGCGCGGGGCTGCCGGTCGGTTCGGTGGCGGGCGCGGTGGCCGAGCGCTCCGCCCGGCCCGTGGTCCTCGTCCCGGGCGGGCCCGCCTGCGCGGGCACGGGATGGCGTACGGACAAGGTCGCGCTCGGCGTGGACGCGCGGCGGCCGGACGAGCCGGCCATCGGCTTCGCCTTCGACAGGGCGAGCCGCGTGAACGCCCGCCTGCGCGTGGTGCACGCCTGGACGATGCCGGACTCCGGCTCCTCCGCGCTCCCGTTCGTCACGCGGTGCAGGGACCGGGCGGCCCGGGAGGACGAGAACATGCGGCTCCTGTCCGATGTGCTGCGCCCGTGGCGCGAGAAGTACCCGCGTGTGCGCGTACTGGAGGACGTGGTGCACTTCGGTGCCGGTGAGGCACTCGTACGGGCGTCCGGCCGGGCGGAACTGCTGGTGGCGGGGCGACGGGAGAACAGGCTCGGCTCCGCGCTGAAGGGGCTGGTCGAGCAGGCAGGATGCCCGGTGGTCGTCGTGCCCGGGTGAGGAGGGCCGGCCGGACCGTTCAGGCACAGCCGCGGTGACGTGCGAATGCGGCGAGACGCTCCATGGCCTTGCCCTCGCTCTCGCCGAGGTGGTCGGTGCCGACGTCGAAGCGGGCCGGTCGCCGTCGGCGCGCGGGTCAGGTGACGCAGTCCCGGCAGGTTGCCGTTCCAGATGGCCGGCCTGGCCCGAACGTCGTCACCACCCGCGAGAAGCGAGACGAGAAGGGAGACGGCGACGCATGCTCACGAGCGGCGGCCGGGCTTCCTGCGGTGACGGACGCGGTGGTCAGGAACGGCTTCCGTCGCCCGCCTCCGGCCGGTCGGGCAGGACCCGGAAGACGGGGACCCGGTCGGCGATCCGGGCGAACTCCTCCAGTGGGGCCCGCCGGTCCACCGGCAGATGCGGCCGGGCTCCCGGCGCCAGGGCGAGCTAGCGGCGCAGGACAGGTGCCCGGTTGCCGACCTCGACCTCTTCGAGACGTACCGCCTCGCGCCGGCCGTGCCGCAGCACCGCCCGCCCGCCGGCCGCCCGGACATTGCGCACCCAGTTCGCGTCCGGGCCGAGCATCGAGACCAGATAGCGCTCGCCCTCGTGGTCCGCGACCACCAGAGGCAGCGAGACAAGTCGTCCGGTACGGCGCCCGGGCACCTCCAGGGCGACCAGGCGCCGAGGCGCCAGCCCCGCCGAGGCGACAAGCGCAGACTGCCGGTTCATCACGCGTGCCAGGCGTCGTGGACGGCCGCCCCGGTACAGCCATCGGTCGATCCTGTGCAGTCGGCCGGCCGAGCTGTCGCGTCCCACGGTTCACACCCCCCTCGGCAGGCCGGCGCACTCCGGTGCGGCGGCACGCCCTTTGACGAGGAACTGCGATACGGCCTGCCTGGTCGTGGGCACGAGTGTCCCCTCTCTGCGCCGGGCGGGGGGCCGGACGGCGCACCCCCTCGTCCGCCAGACTCCGCCTGTTCCCGACTCGTCGGCCAGGGCCGGTCGGCCCCTGTGCGGCGGCATCCGGCACGGCGTCGGTCGAGCCCGGGCACGCCTCTGACGCGCGGGCGGTCGAGGCTGCCCACAGGGGCCGTACGGCCCCTGTGCAGGAGCCGTACGGCCCGCGTCCGCGAGGTGTGGAAACACCGATTCTTGGGGCATGAACGCCGCGCATGTGCCGCAGCGGGCACCGTACGTGATCCCAGGTGCACGACGTGCCACCCGGAACGTCGGACTCCACGATGAGTGCATGGCAGCCCGCCCCGCCGCCCCCTTCGACGTCCGCAGCCCAGGCCCGGCCGCGAGGCCCGGGTCCACGGCCGTGTCCGGGGCCACGCCGTGACGACGGGTTGCTCCTCGCTGCAGACCCTGGCCACCCCGGACGTCTTCGCAGCCCTGGACACCTCGCCGCGTGGCCTGGAGCCCGCGGACGCGGCCTCGCGGCGGGAGCGGTACGGCCCCAACGAACTGCCGCGGGCCCGGCGCAGGGGCTGGTGGCGGGAGCTCGCCGGGCAGTTCACGGACCTGTTCGCGGTGGTCCTGGTCGTCGCGTCCGCGATCACCTTCCTGGCGTACGGACTCCAGGAACCGCGCGACACAGGCACCCTGCAGCTGGCGGTGGCGATCCTCTGCGTGGTGCTGCTGAACGCGGGCATCGGCTTCGTGCAGGAGTACTCCGCCGAGCGGACCGCCGAGTCCCTCCAGGCGATGGTGCCCCATACCTGCCGGGTCCTGCGGGGCGGCGAACGGCTGGAGCTGCCCGCTGGTGATCTGGTCCCCGGGGACGTCGTGGTCCTGGAGGCCGGGGACGCGGTGCCGGCGGACTGCCGGCTCGTGGAGGCGCACGAGGTCTCGGTGAACAACGCGGCGCTCACGGGGGAGAGCGACGCCGTCGGCCGGACCCGCCAGCCGGTGGCGGAAGGGCCGGTGCTGGAGTCCCGCAACTGTGTGTTCATGGGCACCGACGTCGTGGCGGGCACCGCCAAGGCCGTGGTGTTCGCGACGGGCGCGGAGACCGAGTTCGGGCGTATCTTCCGGCTCGCGTCCGCGGCGCCGCGCCAGAAGACCCCCCTGCAGATCCAGGTCGCGTCGATGGCCCGCCGGGTGGCGGGCGCGGCGCTGGCGATCGGGGCGCTGCTGTTCGCGGTGCGGCTGCCCGCCGGCCGGCCGCTCGTCGAGACCTTCGTCTTCGCACTCGGCGTGATGGTCGCCATGGTGCCCGAGGGCCTGCCCGCGACGCTGTCGGTGTCGCTGGCGATCGGTGTACGGCGGATGGCCGCCCGGCACGCGCTCATCAAGAAGCTGCTTGCAGTGGAGGCGCTGGGCTCCACCACAGTCGTGTGCACGGACAAGACGGGCACCCTCACCCAGGCCGAGATGACCGTCGTGCAGGTGTGGGCGGGCGGAGTCCGGCACTCCGTCTCCGGAGTGGGGTACGCGCCGACCGGTGAGGTCACCGATCCGGAGCCGGTACGCGAGCTGCTCCGTGCGGCGGCACTGTGCTGCGACGCCCGGACGGTCCCGCCGTCCGACCATCAGGGCTGGCGGATCCTCGGGGACACCACGGAGGGAGCCGTACTCGTCGCCGCCGCCAAGGCCGGTATCGACCGTGTGGCCGAGGAGGCCGCGACACCCCGCGTCACGGAGTTCCCCTTCGACTCCACCCGCAAGCTGATGAGCACCGTGCACCGCGACGCGCACGGCGCTCTCCGCGCCTGCGTCAAGGGTGCGCCGCAGGAACTGCTCGTCCGCTGCACCGCCGTCGACTGGAAGGGCGAGAGACGGCCGCTGACCGAGGAGCTTCGTGCGGCGGTGATCGCCGCCAACGACGAACTGGCCTCCCAGGGCCTGCGGGTTCTGGCAGCGGCGTCGCGGGATCTTCCCGACGGCCGTCCCACCCAGGACGAGACCGAGTCGGACCTCACCCTGCTGGGCCTCGTCGGCATGCTCGACCCGCCCCGTCCCGAGGTCAGGGACGCCGTCGACGCCTGCTGGCACGCCGGCATCCGCATCGTGATGGTCACCGGCGACCACCCGTTGACCGCGGAGGCCGTCGCCCGCCGGGTGGGCATCGTCCGGAAGCCGGAGCCCACCGTCGTGACCGGCGTCCGCCTGGACACCCTCGACGACGAAGCCCTGGACACCCTGCTCGCCGAGTCCGGCGAACTGCTGCTGTGCCGGGTCAGCCCCGAGCACAAGATGCGGGTGGTCACCGCCCTGCAGCGGCGCGGCGAGGTCGTCGCCGTCACCGGCGACGGCGCCAACGACGCACCCGCGCTCAAGCACGCCGACATCGGCGTCGCCATGGGCGCCTCCGGCACCGACGTGGCCCGTGAGGCCGCCGTCATGGTGCTGTTGGACGACTCCTTCGCCTCCATCACCACGGCGGTGCGCCTCGGTCGGTCGGTCTATCAGAACATCCGCAAGTTCCTGATCTACCTCTTCAGCCACAACATCGCCGAACTCGTCCCGATCCTCGCGGCCACCTTCGCCGGATTCCCGCTGGTCCCGATCACCGCCGTGCAGATCCTCGCGATCGACCTCGGCTCCGACGTCCTGCCCGCCCTAGCGCTGGGTGCCGAGCCGCCCGAGCCCGACGTCATGGACCGCCGGCCGCGCTCGAAGAACGAACGGCTGTTCTCCACCGCCGTGATGGGCCGGATCCTCTTTCTCGGCGGCATCCAGGCCCTCGGCGTGTGCGCCGTGTTCTTCTGGCACATCCACGCCTCCGGCATCCCCTACACCGACTTCACCGTGCACGACACCGCCTACCGGGAGGCGATCACCATGGTCCAGGCAGGCATCGTGGTCAGCCAGTTCTTCAACGCGTTCGCCGTACGCACCGACCGGCAGAGCGTGTTCCGGATCGGACTGCTGTCCAACCCCTGGCTGCTGGCCGCCGGTTGCTTCGGCATCGCGCTGATGGCGGCCGTCAGCTACGCGCCACCTCTGCAGGCGGTCTTCCACACGGCCCCGCTGGCAGCCTCCGACTGGGCGGTCCTCACCGCGTTCGGCGTACTGCTGCTGGCCGCCGAGGAAACCCGCAAGTGGTGGCTGCGGCACCGCCGGCCCGCAGACCGAAGGGAAGGAGCGTCATGAAAGTGATCATCGCGGGCTGCGGGCGGGTGGGCTCCGCACTCGCCGTCCAGCTCGTCGCCGAGGGCCACGACGTCCAGCTCATCGACCGCCGGCCCGCCACTTGCAGACTGCTGCCCTCCGGCTTCCCGGGTCGGTTCCACGAGGGCAACGCCTACAGCCGGACGGTCCTCGAAGCCGCCGGGATCGAGCACGCCGACGCGTTCGTGGCCGCCACCTCCGGCGACAACAGCAACATCGTCAGCGCCCGTACGGCCAAGGAGACCTACCGGGTCCCCATTGTCGTCGCCCGCATCTACGACCCGCGCCGCGCGGACATCTACCGCGAGCTCGGCATCCCCACCATCGCCAGCGTCCGCTGGACCGTGCACCAGATCCACCAGATGCTGCTGCACCGCCACCTCACCCCGGAACTCACCTTCGGCAACGGCGAGACCCTGCTGCTCCGCTCAGAGCTGCCCGGCTACCTCGGCGGGCGGCGGCTGGCCGAGTTCGACGTGGACGGGGAGATCCGGGTCGTCGAGGTCACCCGCGGCGGACGGTCGCTCGTGCCCGCCCACAGCACCCGCGCCGAACCCGGTGACCTGGTCACCTTCGCTGTCGCGGCCACCGCGCTCGGCCGCCTGCGCGGCTTTCTGGACAAGGAGTTGGGGACATGAAGGCGCTCATCGCCGGAGCGGGGCGGCTCGGCACCCAGATCGCCCAGGTTCTGGCCGCGGCCCGCAACGACGTCACCCTCGTAGACATCGACGAGGACCGCGTCGCCGGGCTCGAAGGCCGTCTCCCCGTACGTCTCCTTACGGGGGATGCCTGCGAACCCGGCGTCCTGGAGCACGCGGGCGTGCTCGCCGCCGACCTCGTCATCGCGGCCACCGGCGACGATGAGGACAACCTCGTCATCAGCCTGCTAGCCAAGCGGCAGTTCGAGGTGCCCCGGGTCGCGGCACGCGTCAACGAGGCCGAGAACACCTGGCTGTTCGACCGCAACTGGGGAGTCGACACGGCGGTCCCGGCGGCCACTCCACTGATCTCGCTCATCGAGGAGGCCACCGGCGCCACGGACACCGTGGCCCTGCTGCGCCTGAGCAAGGCGGGCGTCGACGTCATCGAAACAGCCATCACACCGCAGTCCCGCGCCTCGGGACGCACGCTGGCCGAGGTCACCCTTCCCGCGGGCACGGTCATCGCCACGGTCATCCGCGACGGCCAGCCCACCGTCCCCACCCCCGAGATGCGGCTCCGGAGCGGCGACGAACTCCTCGTCGTCTCGCATGCGGCCACCGAACAGGAGATCCACGCGGCCTTCCAGTGACACCGGTCAACCGGTCTTGTTCCCCCCACCGCGGACCGACCATGTCCCATTCCATGCCCCACCGCTCGAGCCGCGACGGCCCCGGCCCCGGCGCCGATCGCCGTGCCGACGAGTCCGAGAGCGGCGGCGCCCAGGATGCCCGACTCGACGGCGGACACGGACGGGTTCGGCGGTTCGGTGCTGAGTCCGCCCCGGGCATCCACCCGGCCGACCACCGTGGTGCCGGCCTTCTGACCGGTGTACACCAACGTTCGGCCCGTGCGTGCGGAACCGTCGGCGGTCGTCCAGCGGACGTTGGCGAGGATCTTTCCGTCAGTTCCGTCAGTTCCGTCAGTTCCGCCGATCGCCGAGCCGCTGCCGGGGTCGGCTGTGAGGAGGACCGCGTGAGCCGGGTGCCGCTCGGCACGCTGCTCGGCGAACACGTCGTCGGAGCTGTGAGCAGCCTGGGAGCGGCCGTGGCCTGGGCTGGAGAGGAGGAACGCAAGGCCCGACCGGAACCAGGCCGGCGCCCTGGGCGAGCCATTCGGTCCAGGTGCTCCGTGGCCGGGCCCGGCGAGCCGATGGGGCCGACCGGCCCAAGCGCCTGGCTGAAATACGCGACAAGCTGGATTTGATGGATATTTCGGTCAGGACGAGCGTCCCTGGGGAAGCCGCGCACGTCTCTGCGACCGGAGAACCGGCTCTCGGGGAGAGGGAGAAGGGAAGGAACGTCATGAAGGGCTATGTCTTCCACGGTCCGGGTCGGTCTTCCTGGGAGGACGTTCCGGATCCGGGCATCGTGGATCCCGCTGATGTGATCGTGCGTGTCGACGCCGTCACCATCTGCGGAACCGATCTGCACATTCTGAAGGGGGATGTGCCCGAGGTGCGTCCGGGCACGGTCCTGGGTCATGAGGCGGTCGGTGAGGTGGTGGAGGCGGGTTCGGATGTGCGGAGCGTGAGGCCGGGAGAGCGGGTTCTGGTCTCGTGCATCACGGCCTGCGGGCGCTGCGTGTACTGCCGCAGGGCGATGTACGGGCAGTGCCGTGGTGGCGGGGGCTGGATTCTGGGGCATCTGATCGACGGCACGCAGGCGGAGTATGTGCGGGTGCCGCACGCGGATCTGTCCGTCCATCCGCTGCCCAGTGCGCTGGATGCCAGGGACGCGGTGCTGCTGGCGGACATCTTCCCCACCGGGTACGAGGTGGGTGTGCTCAACGGGCGGGTGCGTCCCGGTGACACGGTGGCTGTGGTGGGTGCGGGTCCGGTGGGGCTGGCGGCGATCGCCACGGCGCGGTTGTTCTCGCCGGAGCGGGTCGTCGCGGTGGATGTGGCCGGTGCCCGGCTGGATGCGGCGAAGCGGTTCGGTGCGGATGCGGTGGCGGATGCCGGTGAGGCCCCTGAGCAGCTGGTCGCGGATCTGACCGACGGGATGGGAGCGGACGTCGTCATCGAGGCGGTCGGTGTGCCGGAGACGTTCGAGTTGTGTACCCGGATGGTGCGTCCGGGTGGTCATGTCGCGAATGTGGGTGTGCACGGCAGGCCCGCGATGCTGCATCTCGAGGATCTGTGGATCAAGAACGTCACCGTCACCACGGGTCTGGTGGACACGTACTCCACGCCCACGCTGCTGCGGATGGCCGCGGCCGGTCGGCTGCCTACCTCGCAGCTGGTCACCCACACCTTCCCGCTGGAGCGCATGGAGGAGGCGTACGAGGTCTTCGGCAAGGCCGCCGACACCGGTGCCCTCAAGGTCGTGCTCGGCGGGGCGCGGCACGAGGAAGTCGTTGTGGTCGGGCCGCCCGACGAGAGGACGTGACAGACCATGAGCCACCGAACTACGCCGGACACGACCCACCGACCACCGGTGGGCGACCTGGGGCGTCGCCTCGTCCAGCGACGTACGGAGTGCGGCCTGACCCGGAAGGAGACGGCGGAACGGGCGGGAGTGGCCCCGAGCTATCTGCGATACCTGGAGGAGCATCACGGCGCCGCGCCCAGCACCGGCGTCCTGCTCCGTCTCGCGGGCGTCCTGGACACCACGCTGGCGCATCTGACGGGCGGCGACGTCGAGTTGCCGCCGGGCCCGGAACAGGCCGACCGCCGTGCCGGATTTGTCGAACTGAGCGCACAGGAGTGCCGCACCCTGCTCTCCACGCACGGCGTGGGACGACTGGCGATACCCGTCGAGGACGGGCCCGTGATCGTTCCCGTCAACTACAGCGTGGTCGACGACCTCATCGTCTTCCGCACCGATCCCGGCAGCGTGACGTCCCGGGCGGTCGGCTGCCGGGTGGCCTTCGAGGTCGACCGTATCGACGACGCGTTCAGCACCGGCTGGAGCGTACTCGTACGAGGGAGGGCGACGGCTGTGACGGAGCCCGACGCCGTCCGCAGGCTGACGGAGCTGGCGTACAGCACACCGTGGGCGGGCGGGCAGCGCGAGTCGTGGGTGTCCGTGCGACCGGACGCCATGACCGGGCGGCGGATAGCGGTGGACGCCTGACGTACGTGTCGTGCCCGACGTACGCCGGCGTCGGAAAACCTGTGCCGTCGGCGGGTCCGCGCGAGCCGGCTGCCGGACTTGGCCGAGTACGGGCGTGGCCGGGCGGCCCATCCCCGTGTCCAGTGCAACGGACGAGGACGGGCAGGGTGCACAGAAGGGCGGGAAGGGTCCATCCGCTTCTCGCGGATCCTGATTGCGCGGTGCGCGGCTCGAAGACCGCCTCTCCGCGTCCCTCTGCGGGCCCTTCCCGTCACCTTCAGCACACCACGCGGGCCGGTCCCGCGCCAGGGCCGACCGGTCCCGATGCCGAGGGAGGAACGTCCCGGCCACGGTGGTCACCACCCGCCGAGCGGGCACCTCGCATGGGCCGAACGGCCACTTCCGGGGCCGAAGCGCCCCTGCTACGACAGGACGGAGGAGTGCACCCTGGGCAGCGGAACCGTTCTGCTGTGCGGCTGCACAGCCCGACGAAAGGCGGCGAGGACGATGGAACTGCCCCTGGTCGTGGGTGTCGACGGATCGGACGGGAGCCTGCTCGCGGTCGACTGGGCGGTGGAGGAAGCGGCCCGGCTCGGGCTGCCGCTGCGGCTGGTGTACGCATCCCTGTGGGAGCGCTACGAGAGCGCGGTGTCGCCGGGCGGCCGGGAGCGCCCCTCCCGGCAGGTCATGGCGGACAACACCGTCGGATCGGCGGCGGAACGCGCCCACCGACGCCGTCCCGAGGTGAAGGTGTCCACGGAGGTGATCCCCGACGAGGCGGCGAGCACCCTCGTACGCGAAGGCCACAACGCCTACGCGCTCGTCACCGGAGTGCGCGGACGCGGCGAAGTGGCAGGTCTGCTCCTCGGTTCGGTCAGCCTGGCGGTGGCCGCCCGCGCCCACTGCCCCGTGATCGTCGTCCGCGGTGACAGGGCCGCGCTGGACAGTACCCACGAACGGATCCTCCTCGGTGCCGGTGAACCCGCCACGGGCGGGGAAGCCGTGCGTTTCGCCTTCCGCGAGGCGGAGGCCCGTAAGTGCACCCTCGACGTCGTACGCGCCTGGCGCTGCCCGGCGCACGAGACCGCCGACGACCCGCGGCTGGCCGAGGACCCGGCGCACCACCACGAGGAGCGGGCGTCCGCCCTGCTCGACGCCCTGCTGCACGACCCCGCGGCGGACCACCCCGGTGTGCGGGTGCGCCGCGGCACGGTGGAGGGCCCGGCCCGCAGGGTGCTGCTGAACCGGACGGCCGCCGCCGACCTCGTGATCGTCGGAGCCAAGCGCCGGACCGGTCACTTCGGCCTCCAACTGGGCCGCGTGGCACACACGTTGCTGCACCACGCGGAGTGCCCGGTGGCCGTCGTACCGCAGCTGGTGTGACGATGGGCCGCCCACCCACCGCCCCCACGCTCCAGGACCTGCCGTCCCCCGTGCTGGGGGACGTGCGGGCCGTCGTCTTCGACACCGACGGAGTGATCACCGACTCGGCCAGAGTGCATGCCGCGGCCTGGAAGACGGCGTTCGACGCGTTCCTGCGCGAGCATCCGCCCGAGGATCCGGCCCTGCGCGGGCCGTTCGACGTACGCGACGACTACCTCCGTCACGTGGACGGCAAGTCCCGCTCCGACGGCGCCGCCGCGTTCCTCGCCTCGCGCGGCATCGAGCCGTCGCCGCGGACGGTGCGGGAGGTCGCCGACGACAAGGAGCGGCTGTTCACCGAGCACCTGAGCAGGCACGGGGTCGACGCGTATCCCGGAACCGTGCGGCTGGTGCGTGCGCTGCGCCGGGCCGGTGTTCCCCGTGCCGCGGCCTCCGCGTCCCGGCACGCCCGTGAACTGCTCACCCGGGCCGGGGTGCTGGACCTTTTCGACGTGCTCGTGGACGGAGGCGAGGCGGCCCGGCTGGGCCTCCCGGGCAAGCCGCGGCCCGACCTCTTCCTGGAGGCGGTCCGCCGTCTCGGCGTCCCCGCCTCTCGTGCCGCCGTCGTCGAGGATGCCGTGGCCGGCGTGGAGGCGGGCCGTCTCGGTGGGTTCGCCCTCGTCGTCGGCGTGGACCGCGCGGCCGATCCCGGCACGGGCGAGAGGCTGCTGAGGCACGGCGCCGACATCGTCGTGCGGGATCTCGGAGAGCTCTGCACGGAGGAATCGCCGAAGTGACGGACTGGACCTGGGAGTACGAGGGCTACGTTCCCGCCGACGAGCGTCTGCGGGAGTCGCTGTGCACGCTGGGCAACGGCTACTTCGCCACCCGCGGCGCCCTTCCGGAGTGCGACGCGGACGAGGTGCACTACCCGGGGACGTATGTCGCGGGGTGCTACAACCGGCTCACCTCGGACGTGGCCGGCCGCCGGGTCGAGAACGAGGACATGGTCAACGTGCCGAACTGGCTGCCCCTGCGGTTCCGGCTGCGCGGCGGGCCATGGCTCACCCCGGACACCACGCCGGTGATCGAGCACCGCCAGTGCCTGCACCTGGCCTCCGGGCTGCTGGAGCGGCGGACCCGCTTCGACCTCGGCGGGGAACGGACGCTGTCCGTACGGCAGCAGCGGCTCGTGCACATGGGCGACCCCCATGTGGCCGCGCTGCGCACCGAGTTCACCGCCGAGGGCTTCTCCGGAGAACTCGACGTGGAGGCGGCACTGGACGGCGGTGTCACCAACGCGGGAGTGGCGCGCTACCGGGACCTGGACGGACGCCATCTCACCCACGTCCACACCGGAACCGCCGCCCCGGACACGGTGTGGCTGCGCTGCCGCACCCGCACCTCGGACATCAGGCTCGCCATGGCGGCCCGGCTGAACGCCGACGCGCCCGTGACGGCAACCCACGAGGGGCCGCGCGCCTCGCAGCACGTGCGGCTGAGCCTGGCGGACGGCCGCACGGTCACCGTGGACAAGACGATCGTGCTGCACACCTCCCGCGACCCCGCGATCAGCGATCCGCTGCGCGCCGCGGTCGACCGGGTCGGCCGGGCACCCGGCTTCGACGATCTGCTCGACGACCATCTGACGGCCTGGGACCAGCTCTGGCGCCGCTCCGCCCTCGACGTGGACGGCGAGCCCGGCCGCATCCTGCGGCTGCACCTCTTCCACGTGCTGCAGACCCTGTCCCCGCACACCGCCGACCTCGACGTCGGCGTACCGGCCCGGGGACTGCACGGCGAGGCCTACCGCGGGCACGTCTTCTGGGACGAACTGTTCGTCCTGCCCTACCTCGACCTGCACTTCCCCGAGGTCTCCCGCGCCCTGCTCCGCTACCGCCACCGGCGCCTCGAACAGGCCTGCACCGCAGCCCGGGAAGCGGGCCACAAGGGCGCCATGTACCCCTGGCAGAGCGGCAGCGACGGACGCGAGGAGACCCAGCGGCTCCACCTCAACCCCAACTCCGGCCGCTGGCTGCCCGATCACTCCCACCTCCAGCACCACGTGGGCTCCGCGATCGCCTACAACGTCTGGCAGTACTGCGAGGCCAGCGGCGACACCGAGTTCCTGCACACCAAGGGCGCCGAGATGCTGCTGCAGATCGCCCGCTTCTGGGCGGACGCGGCCGTCTACGACGAGGGCCTGGGGCGCCATCGGATCAAGGGCGTGGTCGGACCCGACGAGTACCACGACGCGTATCCCGGTGCGGCGTCGCCCGGACTCGACGACAACGCGTACACCAACGTCACCGCCGCCTGGGTACTGACCCGCACGCTGGAGCTGCTCCGGTCCCTGCCCGAGGCGCGGCAACGCGAACTCGTAGAGCGCACCGGCCTGGACGGCGGGGAGATGGAGCAGTGGGAGGACGTCTCCCGTACCCTCCACGTCCCCTTCCACGACGGCGTCATCAGCCAGTTCGAGGGCTACGGCGACCTGGAGGAACTCGACTGGGAGGGATACCGGCGGCGGTACGGCGACATCCGGCGCCTCGACCGGATCCTGGAGGCCGAGGGCGACACCGTCAACCGCTACCGGGCCTCCAAACAGGCCGACGTCCTGATGCTGGGCTACCTGTTCTCCCCGGCCGAACTCCAGGGCCTGTTCGGCCGGTTGGGACTCCGGCTGGACGAGGACACCTGGCGGCGCACGGTCGACCACTACCTGGGCCGCACGAGCCACGGCTCCACCCTCAGCGGACTCGTCCACGGCTGGGTGCTGGCGCGGGCGCGGCGGGCCGAGGCCTGGAAGTTCTGCCAGGAGGCCCTGCAGGGTGACATCGCCGACGTACAGGGCGGCACGACGGGCGAGGGCATCCACCTGGGCGCCATGGCGGGCACCCTCGATCTGGTGCAGCGGGGACTGACCGGACTGGAGACCCGCAGCGGGGCACTGTGGCTCGATCCGGTGCCGCTGCCGGAACTGTCGTCGTACGGATTCGCGCTGCGCTACCAGGGCCACTGGGATGTGCGGCTGCGGCTGGAGCGGGGCCGGCTGGACATCGACGTACCGTCCTCCGAGGCCTCGCCGATCGATGTGCGGCTGCCCGGCCGCGCGGTCTGCCTCCAACCGGGGGAGACGAGCCGGCTCGTACTCGGCGACTGACCGTCGTCCCCGGGACGAGGACCGGCGCGCGGCCGGTGTCCGGTGGGTCCGGGCGAGTGGACACGCCGTTGTACGACTTTGCCTCTACGAGAGGGATTCCGAGGGAGCGGGCGGCCTAGTCTCTGAGACGAATGATCACCCCTCACTCTGTAGGAGCGCATGTGACGCACCTCCGGCAGCCGTCCACAAGACGCACCGCCGTCCTCCGCCGCAGCGCCGTCGTGGCCACCGTCCCCGTCGCCGTCGCGGCCCTGCTCGCCGCCGCCGCGCCGGCCGGAGCCACCACGATCGGCTCGTCCGGCGTGGGCGACCCGTACTTCCCGCTCTCCGGCAACGGCGGCTACCACGTCGCCCACTACGGCCTGACGCTCCGTTACGACCCGGCGAGCCGCCACCTCGACGGCAAGGCGGTCCTCACCGCCCGCGCCACCGAGAAGCTCACCCGCTTCGACCTCGACTTCAAGGGCCTGACGATCACCGGCCTGACGGTCGACCACGTCAAGGCCGGCTTCCGCCGCGACGGACAGGAACTCGTCGTCACCCCGCGCAAAGCCCTGCGCAAGGGACAGGAGTTCCAGATCGCCGTCACCTACAACGGCGTACCCAAGCAGGTCACCGACCCGGACGGCTCGGCGGACGGCTGGATCGCCACCGACGACGGCGCCTTCGTGGCGGGCGAACCACAGGGCGCGATGACCTGGTTCCCGGCGAACAGCCACCCCAAGGACAAGTCGTCGTACGACTTCACGATCACCGTCCCGCAGGGGCGCACCGCGGTCGCCAACGGCGTTCTCCAGAGCCAGAAGACGGCTCACGGGAAGACCACGTTCCGCTGGCACGCGCCCGAGCCGATGGCCGCCTACCTCGCCACCGCGACGGTCGGGAAGTTCAAGGTCGAGCAGTACACCACCCGGGACGGCGTCAAGGTGTACAACGCCGTCGACCCCCGCGAGGCCACCGCCGCCGAGCCCGTGCTGAAGAAGCTGCCCTCCGTACTGGAGTGGGAGAGCAAGCTGTTCGGCCCGTACCCCTTCCGCTCGGCCGGGTCGATCGTCGACCACGCCCCGGACGTCGGCTACGCCCTGGAGACGCAGGGGCGGCCGATCTACGACTCGGCGCCGGACCTCAGCACCCTCGTGCACGAGAACGCCCACCAGTGGTTCGGGGACTCCGTCTCCCTCACCAGCTGGAAGGACATCTGGCTCAACGAGGGCTTCGCCACCTACGCGGAGTGGCTCTACAGCGAGCAGCACGGCGGCAAGACCGCCCAGCAGACCTTCGACGCGCTGTACGCCCGCGCGGCGACCGACGACCTGTGGGCCTTCCCGCCTGGCGACCCGGGCAGCGGCGCCAACATCTTCGGCACGCCCGTGTACGCCCGCGGCGCCATGGCACTGCACGAACTGCGCCTGGCCGTCGGCGACAAGACCTTCTTCGCGATCCTGCGCGCCTGGGCGGCCGGACACCGCTACGGGCACGGAACCACCGCAGAGTTCGTCAGTCTGGCGGAGCAGAAATCGGGCACACGACTCGATGCCCTCTTCCACACCTGGCTCTACACGAAAGGCAAGCCGGCCAAGCCGTAGGAGCTGACGAGTTCCTCACATGTGTCGGTCATCGTCGACTCATGATCACTCGTATGTCCCCGGTCGCACTCGTCGCCGTGTCTCTTCTTCTGACGGGATGCGGCGGCGGTGCGGTGGCGGCGACGGGCCACTCGTCCGACCCCGCCCCCGCCGTTGCCCCCTCGGCCTCTCCGTCGCCCTCGTCGGAGATATCCGCCGAGGCCGCACCCCGCCAACTCCCGGGCGTGGGGCCCAAGATGCTGGCCCAGATACCGGCCGACAGCGAACAGGCCGTCCTGGTGACCGGCCGCGGCGCGAACTCCTCCGTCTCCTCCCTCGCCCTGTACGAGCGCACCGACGACGGCTGGCAGCAGACCGCGAGGTGGGCCGCGCACAACGCGCTCAAGGGCTGGTCGGACCACCACGTGGCCGGTGACCTGCGCTCACCGATCGGTGTCTACTCGCTCACGGACGCGGGCGGACTGCTCAAGGACCCCGGCACCAAGCTGTCGTACGACCAGGGCTCGGGCTTCGTCTCGCCCGGCACCGGCTTCGAGGGCGAGTCGCTGGCCGGCTCCTTCGACTACGTGATCGCCATCGACTACAACCGGCAGCCCGGCACTTCCCCCCTCGACTGGACCCGCCCCCTCGGCTCCTCCCGGGGCGGCGGCATCTGGATCCACGTCGACCACGGCGGCCCCACCCACGGCTGCGTCAGCATCGCCGAAGGCCACATGAAGGAACTGCTGCGCACCCTCGACCCGGCCCGGCATCCCGTCGTCCTCATGGGCGACGCCGTCTCCCTCTCGCGCTGACCGCCTAGGATCCGCCCAATGTGCGCACATGTGCTGGTCGCCGAGGACGACGAGATGCAGGCCGAGCTGATACGACGCTCCCTGCTGACCGAGGGCCACACCGCGACCGTGGTCCACGACGGGGGCGCCGCCATCGCCGCGGCTCGGAAACTCCGGCCCGACCTCGTGGTGCTCGACCTCATGCTGCCCGTGATCGACGGCTTCGGAGTGTGCCGGGCGCTGCGCGAGGACGACGTCCCCGTCCTGATGCTGACCGCCCGCTCCACCGAGGACGACGTCCTGCTCGGCCTGGAACTCGGCGCCGACGACTACATGACCAAGCCCTACAGCCCGCGCGAACTGATGGCCCGCATCCGCACGGTCCTGCGGCGCAGCGGCCGCAACTCCGAGAGCAGACAGGAGGACACCGTCGTACGGGCGGCAGGTCTCTCCGTCGATCCCGCGCGGCACGAGGTGCGCTGCGACGGGACACCGGTGGACTGCACACCGGCCGAGTTCGAGATCCTGCTCGCGATGACCGCCGAGCCCGAACGGGTCTTCTCCCGGCGGCAGTTGCTTCAGTACACCCGGGGCCTGGACCGGGCGTCCACGGAACGGGCCGTCGACGTCCACATCATGAACCTGCGCCGGAAGATAGAGGCCGACCCACGCAAACCGGCCCGGCTGCTGACCGTGTTCGGCGTCGGCTACAAGCTGCGCGGCGGTCGCGCGTGAGGCCCCGGATACCGCTGCGCAAGCGGCTGTTGGTCCGGCTGCTCGTCGCCACCGTGCTGATCGCCCTCTGCTCGGTCGGGGCGACGGCATGGCTCGCGGTGGAGACCACCACCCGGGCCATCCGGGAGGAACAGGGCCAGGATCTCGCCGACGACATGCGCATCCTCGCGCAGCTGAGCGGATACGCCGCGACCCACCCCGAGTGGAATGGCGTGCGGCCCACGCTCGTCGCCCTGTCGAAGAAGATGGGCCGCCGCATCGCCCTCACCACCTCCGACCGCACCCTCATCGCCGACTCCGCGGCGCACGGCACCTCACTGCCGCCCCGCGCCGCCGCGAGCGTCGACCCGCTGCACACCGACACGTACACGCAGCCCGGCGCACAGCTCAGCGGCATCGACCCCCGGGTCGTGGGGCCCTACCGGCTGCCCGCGAAGGAACGCGCCCGCCTGGAGGTGCTGGCCGAGGACCGGCATCGGTGCTTCGTCCAGGCAGGGATCGACACGACCATCACGATGACGCCGAGCGGCCGCCCCGTCCTCACCGACGGGGACGGCAACGACGCCAACGGCTATGTGCCCGAGACATGCGCCGACGGGAAGCTCAACGCCCCGACCGTCACCGAGAGCAAGGCGCTGAAGGACCTGATCGTGCGCGCCCAGCCCTGCTATCAAAAGGAAGGCCTGAAGTTCGCGGTCCCCTACTTCGGCGTCGACGTCTTCGACAAGAGCCTCGGCTCCCGCTACATCACGGGCGCGTACACCAAGCTGGGCGACACGGCCGACATCCGCAAGGCGGAGGCCTGCACCGACAGCGCCCGCCGCGCTCAACTCGAGCCCTACGTCGCGCCGGTGGCCGAACTGTTCCTGGGCGGCGGCGACACCACCGCGCCCCGCTTCGACGTCTCACCGGCGAACAAGGCCAAGGTCGTCGGCGCCGCAGCGGCCGTGCTGGCCCTCACCGTCCTGGTGACGGCCGTGGTCGCCACCCGCCTGGTACGACCCCTGCGCGTGCTGACCGAGGCGGCCCAGCAGCCGCCGGAACTGCACGTCCGGGTACCGGTGAAGACCCGGGACGAGACCGGCATCCTGGCCGAGGCCTTCAACGACCTCGCCGATCGCCGCGAACGCATGGAGGCCCAGCGCAAGGCCATGGTCAGCGACATCGCCCATGAACTGCGCAGCCCGCTCACCAACATCCGGGGCTGGCTGGAGGTCACCCGGGACGGCTTCGTCGAGGCCGACCCGGCGCTCCTCGGCTCGCTGCACGAGGAGGCGATGGTCCTCCAGCGCGTCATCGACGACCTCCAGGACCTCGCCGCCGCGGACGCCGGCACCCTGCGGCTGCACCGCGAACCCGTGCGCGTCGAGGACCTCTTCGACCAGGTCGCCGCCGCGTACCGGGTCACCGCCGACACGGCCGGGGTCGTCCTGCTCACCAAGGCGGACCGCACCCTCTGGCTGGACGCGGACCCGGTACGCATGCGCCAGGTCCTCGGCAACCTCGTGTCCAACGCGCTGCGCCACACACCGGCCGACGGCACGGTGACCCTCACCGCTTGGCGCGAGGACGACCGGGCCGTCCTGACCGTCACGGACACCGGCACCGGCATCGCCCCCGAGGACCTCCCGCACGTCTTCGAGCGGTTCTGGCGCGCCGACCAGTCCCGCAGCCGGCGCACCGGGGGCAGCGGCCTGGGTCTGTCCATCGTCCGCGACCTGGCGGCCGCCCACGACGGCACGGTCGAGGCGACGAGCGAACCCGGCACGGGCTCCGTCTTCACCCTGAGGCTTCCCGACTCGCCCTCGCCAGAAGGGAGTTGAGCAGGGTCACTGCTCGCGCAGCCCCCACGGCGAGCCGTACTCCGTCAGCAGGTCGAGGAACGGTCCGGCCGGGAACGCCTCCGGGCCCAGTACACCCGAGCCGGTCCACGCACCCGTGGCCAGCAGCTCCAGGGCGATCACCGGGTTGATCGCGGTCTGCCACACCACGGCCTGGGAGCCGTACTCCGCCATCGACCACTCGTTGTCGACCACGTGGTAGAGGTACACCTCGCGCGGCGCCCCGTCCTTGGTGCCGCGCACCCAGGCGCCCGCGCAGGTCTTGCCGCGCATCCGGTCGCCCAGCGTCGCGGGATCGGGCAGACAGGCGGCGACGACGTCACGCGGCGACACCGCGACGGGGCCCGAGGCGCTCGGCACGGTGACCGGCTCGGTGCGGTCGAGGCCCAGCAGGTGCAGGGTCTTCAGGGTGTCGATGAACTCGTTGCCGAGCCCGTACTTGAAGGTGACCCGCTTCGCGTCGACCCAGCGCGGGACCAGCAGCACCTCCTCGTGCTCCACGTTCACGCACTCCACCGGGCCGATGCCCTCGGGGAAGTCGAACACCTCGGGCTCGCTGAACGGTTCCGTGGTGAACCAGCCGCGGCCGGCCTCGTAGACGACCGGCGGGTTCAGGCACTCCTCGATCGTGGTCCAGATGGAGAAGGAGGGCGCGAAGTCGTAGCCGTCGACGGTGAGGTTGGCGCCGTCGCGGATGCCGATCTCCTCGATCTCGTCGAAGAGTTCGTCGGCGGCGTACCGCGCGAACACGTCCGAGAGACCCGGCTCCACCCCCATCCCGACGAGCGCCAGGGCGCCCGCCTTCTCCCACTCGGCCGCGTCCTCGAACTGTGCGTCCCCGAGCTTGACCCCGCACTCCTCGTACGGCCGGTCCGGATGTGGCCGGGACAACGACATCGCCATGTCGAGGTAGTTCGCCCCCGCGGCCCGTGCCGCGCGGAAGAGGGGGAGGACGAAGCGAGGGTCGGTCGCGTTGAGCAGCACGTCGCACTCGTGCGCGCGCAGCGCCGCCACGACGGCCTCCTCGTCGTTCGCGTCCAGCCGCTCGGCACGGAACCGGGCGCCGGTGTCCCCGAGCGCGGCGACCGCCGCCTCCGCCCGGGACAGGTCGTAGTCCGCGACCACCATCGCGTCGAAGAACGGACGCCGGGCCGCGATCCGGGTGATCGCGCCACCCACACCACCGGCTCCCACGAGCAGTACACGCATGGCAAGAACTCCTTCAGTGCCCGATATCTCACCGGTGATACAACGCCGGTCCTCCGGATAAGGTCAATGGCGTTGGCATAAGAGTGTGCGAGGGAGGCCGCGATGCCGAAACCGGTGGTGTCCGAGGAGAAACGGCGGCGGCGCCGTCCCACCAAGAGCGGGACCGTCCTGTCCGAGCAACTGATCGTCGACACGGCCCTGCGCATGCTTCGCGAACACGGCAGCGCCGGTCTCACGGCCCGCCGCCTCGGTCTAGCCCTGGACGCCGACCCCAGCACGCTCTACCGCTACTTCCGTGGCATGGACGAACTGACCCTGGCCATCGGCGACGCCCTCGTAGGACAGGCGCTGCGGGGCTGGGAGCGGACGGGGGAGTGGCGGGCCGACCTGCGCGCGATCGGCCTGCGCATCCACGCCGCCTACGTGGCCCACCCGCAGGCCGCCCAGCTCACGGCGAGCCGCGTCACCGGCCGGGCCAACGAACTCGCCGCCGACGAGGCCGTACTCGACGTCCTGCGCACGGCCGGCCTCCCGCTGCCGGACACCGTGCGGATCTACCACGCGTTCATCGACCAGACCCTGGCCTTCGCCGCCCTCGACGCCGCGTCCCTGGCACTGCCCAGCGCGTCCCTGCACGCCGACGAGGCGATGTGGCGCTCGACGTACGCCCGCCTGCCCCGCAGCACCCATCCGCGCATCGCGGAGGCGGCTCCGCTCCTGGCGACCCGCATGGTCGAGAGCGCGTATCCGACGGCCCTGGAGATGCTGTTGGACAGCGTCGCCGCCCAATTGTCACCGTTGAGGCAGCACCCCAAAGGGCAAGGCCATGAAGTTTCGGGTGGGGTGGTGGCCGCAAGCAGGGACTGATCTGGAA
>NZ_JBSFKO010000028.1:0-136181 GCF_053598575.1 Streptomyces sp. NPDC001100 | reverse complement strand
GTCCGCACTGTCGGTGCCGACAGTGCGGACGCCGGGTCTGTGGATAGAGTTCTGCTATCAGGGCCATCTGAAGTAACGGTCCGGCGTTCGGCACACGGCCGCGCCGGGCAGTGTGCATCACACCGAAAGTGACAGAATTTATTATGAGCAACGTCTACTTCGACATCACCATCGACGGCGCCCCCGCAGGCCGCATCGTCTTCAACCTCTTCGACGATGTCGTCCCGAAGACCGCCCGCAACTTCCGCGAGCTGGCCACGGGGCAGAACGGCTTCGGCTACGCGGGCTCCGGCTTCCACCGCGTCATCCCGCAGTTCATGCTGCAGGGCGGTGACTTCACCAACCACAACGGCACCGGTGGCAAGAGCATCTACGGCGAGAAGTTCGCGGACGAGAACTTCGACCTGAAGCACGACCGCCCCTACCTGCTGTCGATGGCGAACGCCGGCCGCAACACCAACGGCTCGCAGTTCTTCATCACCACCGTCGTCACCTCGTGGCTCGACGGCAAGCACGTCGTCTTCGGCGAGGCCGTCGAGGGCCAGGAGATCATCGACAAGATCGAGTCCCTGGGCTCGCAGTCGGGCGCGACCAAGGCGAAGATCGAGATCGCCGCTTCCGGCGTCGTCGAGGGCTGAGCCTGTCTCGGTAACCACGTGACCGGGCCCCGGGGACGATGTCCGTCCCCGGGGCCCGGGCTGTTTCCACGCTTGGAGGGCGGCGTACGGCCGTGGAGCGCGGCCACGTCCGAGTGCTCCTACTTCGCCTCCGAACGCGGGCGCCAGGGGTCTTCCCGGCGGCCTTCGACTGGAGCGGCGGCCTGCTGACGGAGGCCGAGTTGGCCGGACTGCGGTCCGAGCACTCCACCCCGGCCGTCCGCCCGGGACTCCAGCCGCTCGACCACACGCTGGTCGAGTCACTGATCGAGGACGGGCGGTCCTCCTACGCCGATCTCGCCCGCCGCGCCGACACCACCCCGCTCACCGCCCGGCGCCGACTGGAGGCGCTGGTCGACAACCAGGTGCTCAGGCTCGCGACCGAGGTCGACCTGGCCCGGCTGGGCATCCGTACCGAGGCACTGCTGTGGATCACCGTCGCACCCGGCGGTCTGGAGGAGACGGGCCGCCGGCTCAGCCGCCACCCGCAGGTCCGCTTCGCCTCCGCCACCATCGGCCCGGCCAACCTCCTCGTCGCGGTCGCCGCCACCGATCTCGACGCGCTGTACCGCTTCGTGAGCGAGACCATCGGCGCCCTCCCCCACATCTCCACGCTTGAGGTCACCCCCTCCTGAGCGGGGTCAAGCGGACCGGTCTCGTCCGCCCCGGGAGCCTCTGAACCGGCGGCTTCACGGCGGACCGGCCGAACCGAACGGGACGACCGAACAATTACCAAACCCGATCACCTGTGACCGTTTCCCGCGAGTGGGTTTGGCGCCGTGCCCGGGCCGTGCAGGATGGGACCGTGGCAGGCAACCTCCCCGTCGTAACGACCAGCTTCGTCGGCCGCGCAAGCGAACTCGACGCGGTCAGAACCGCGTTGACGCAGCACCGGTCGGTCACTCTCACCGGTGGCGGAGGTGTGGGCAAGAGCCGCCTTGCGCTGCGCGTCGCGGAACAGGTCAGGGACCGGTACGCCGACGGGGTGTGGTGGGTCGATCTCTCGAACCTCTACGACGACCGGCTCTTCACCGCCACGGTCTGCGACGCCGTCGATCTCCTGGACCACAATCCGCGCGCCCCCGTCGAGGCGCTGTGCGAGTGGCTGGCCGGCCGGCAGGTGCTGCTCGTCTTCGACTGCTGCGAGCGCGTACTGCCCGCCTGCCTTCTCCTGATGAGCGAACTCCTCGCCTCCGCACCGGGGTTGACGGTCATGGCCACCAGCAGGCAGCCCATCGGTGTCCGGGAGGAGCAGCTCGTCGAGGTGACGCCGCTGTCGATGGACGACGGCGGTGCGAGCGACGCCGTCCGCCTGTTCCGCGACCGCTGTGCCACAGCCGCCCCGGACGTGTCCCTCGACTCCCCCGGCTCCGCCGAAACCGTCTCCGCCATCTGCCACCGCCTGGAGGGGATCCCGCTCGCCGTCGAACTGGCCTGTGCGCGCCTGCGGGAGAACAGCCTCGGCGAGATCGCCGAGCGCCTCGCCTCACGCCTCGACACGCTCGTCGACGAGACCGCGTGGCCCCGGCGCCAGCGGGCCCTTCGCACGACGATCGGCTGGAGCCACGAACTGTGTTCCCCGCTGGAACGCCTGCTGTGGGCCAGGCTCTCCGTCTTCCGCGGCCCCTTCGACACGGCCGACGCGCAGTCCGTGTGCGCCGGCGGCCCGCTCGAAGCCGACGCCGTCCCCCGGCTCCTCGACCGGCTGGCCGACCAGTCCGTGCTGCAACGGGTCGGCGTCCGCTACCGCATGCTGGACACGCTGTGCGAGTACGGCGCCATGTGGCTCGCGGAACTCGGGGAGGATCAGACACAGATCCGCCTCCACGCCGCACACTTCGCCACCATGCTGGGCGAGGCCGAGGCGGGCTGGCTCAGTGAACAGCAGGTCGCCTGGTACGCGCGGGTCTCGGCGAGCCACAGCGACGTACGCGCCGCACTCGACCACCTCATCGACACGGACCCCGAAGCCGCCGTGGAAATGGCCGGCCGCACCGGCCTGTTCTGGCCCTGTTGCGGGCACCTCCACGAATCCCGCGACTACCTCGAACGTGCCCTGGCCCTCGACACGCCCAAGGGCCCCTCCCGCACCCGCGCCCTGTGGGCCCTGGGCATCACCCTCACCCTCCAGGGCGACCACCGCAGGGCCCTGCTCGTCGGGGAGGAATGCACCGCCGCCGCACACCAGGACGGCGACCCGCAGTCCGAACTCTTCGCCGCCCACACGGTCGGCCTCACCCACCTCATGGCCGGCCGCCCCCAGGACGCGTACGAGGTGTGTGACCACGCCCTGATCACCCACGGCCAGTCGCCGCCGTCGGGCGCGCCGCAGCTCTGCTGCATGGTGATCCGCACCTTCGCCCACTCCGCGCTGGGCCGACTCGCCGAGGCCTACGAGGCGGCCGTCGCCCTGCGCCGGCTCAGTGTGCGGTACGGCGAGCACTGGGCGCGGTCGTACGCGTTCCACCAACTCGCCTTCATAGACCTCCTCCAGGGGCGCGCGCACGACGCCGAACTCCATGCCCGGGCCATGCTCACCAGCAAGCACAACCTCCACGACAATCTCGGCATCGCCCTCGCGCTCGACCTCCTCACCGGAGCCAACGCCGTACAGGGCAACGGCATCGCGGCAGCGCGCACGTCCGGTACGGGCAACACCTTCTGGCGCATGCTCGGCCACCCGAACCATGGCACCCCCGAACTCTCCGCCGTCCGCGAGGAATGGGAGCTCCAGGCCCGCAAGGCGGTCGGCGACGACGCCTACGACAGCGCCTTCCGCAACGCCCTCAACGACGACGCCGAACAGGGCCTCGCCCTGGTCATGCAGGGCCCGCTCGCATCCTGACCGCCGCCCTCACTCAGGTGCTTCGACGGTGAACGTCAACTGGTCGACGGTCGACCCGTCGTCGAGCCGACGGCGTTCGACGCCGGTGACGGTGCCGTTCAGCGTGCGGTGGGCTGCGTCGCCCTCGAAGAAGAAGATCGCGGGACCGGGCCCGATCGTTTCGTCGTGGCGGACGGTCGAGGTCTTCCGCGCGCCGGCGACGGCCTCGTAGTCGTGACTGTCGAACCGGACGATGCGACGCGCGTCCGCGTCGGGGAAGAAGTAGGTGTCCGGCAGCAGTCTCCTGATCGGCCGCAGGGTCGACCCGTCGTCGGTCGGTACGGCGACCTGGACATCGGGATGCAGATCGAGCAGCGCTTGCCGGCAGCGACCGCACGGCGGGATGAGCCCGCGCCCCCCGTCCCCCGCGGCGGCGATGGTGACGAGCGGACCCGCTCCCGCCGTGGCGGCGACACCGAGCGCGACCAGTTCGGCGCACGGTCCGCCGGTGAAGTGGTAGACGTTGACCGCCTCGTGGATCCGCCCGGCCGTGTCCATCGCCGCCGCGGCCACGGTGTGGTTCGGGTCGCCCCCGAGCGTGGCGGCGAGCCGTTCCGCCGCCTCGACGACACGGCGGGCGGATGCGGAGAGCTTCATGGCAACCATGGGGCCGACCCTAGATCAGCCCTGAGCGGGTCCGCACAGAGAGTCGATCTCCATTTCGTATAACGTTGTCGCGAGCGATGCCACCGACATTCCCCCGCGCGACACACGGCCCGGGCGTCAGACCGGTACCTCGCCCGGCCCCGGACCTTCAACGTGACCGGCACGACGACGCCTCCATGCAGGTCCACGGCTTCAACGGCACGCCGCTCACCATCCGCGGCGACACCACGCTCAGCGTCGACCTGGCGCTGGACACCAGGAACCGCGTGACCGTGGAGCTCGGTGCGGTCAGGACTGGGCAGTCGTTCAGCAACGTGCTCCTGGGCTTCGACCGCTCGGGCGCCAGGGGTGGTTACCTCGGCTGCGTCGACGATCTACACATGGTTTCACACAGGAGTCGGCCATACAGAGTTGAACGCGTTCAATTTCTCCTTCATGATGGTCCTCTCGTCGGACATCCCTGACCGTCGGGACCGTCCGACGAGAGGACCAGGACCATGACGAGTTCGCTGCTCACACCGCGAAGGCGCCCTCGCGTCGGCACGACCGGCGGCGGTGCGGCGGCGACGGGGAGCACGGCCCCGACGCGGATCCTCGACTGGCGGGACCCGCTCGTGGCCTCGCTGCTCGACGGGATCGAGGTGACGGCGGACTCGGAGACCGTTCGCCGGATCGAGACCCTGCGCCAGGCCCACCACCGGATCACCGAAGCGGTACGGCCGGTGTACTCGGTGCAGGACGAACGGCCGGTGTCCGAGGTGCTGCGCCGCGGCCGTGGCTCGTGCAGTCAGCGGCTCGCCGTACTCGAAGCCGTGGCGCGGGCCGCCGGGGTGGCCACCCGGGTGCGCGGTCTGCTGGTGGACGGGACGCTCTGGTATCCGCGCTTCCCCCGGTTGCGCCGGATCGTCCCGGACCAAGTTCTGCTGGCCTGGCCGGAATTCCGTCTGGACGGCGCGCCGTCCGCTTCCTGGCTGGCGGTGTCCGAACTCTTCGGCAGTCTTGGGGAGTTGAGCGAAGGAGCCGGCGCCGGTTTCACCAATTCCGGCTCGGAGACACTCTTCGAGGCGCTGGCCAGAACGGCGATCGACTGGGACGGGGCGACACTCTGCCCGACAGCCGGAGGCACCGGATGCGACCTCTCGGCCTACATAGTGGCGGATCTGGGCCACTTCGACTCGCGCGACGAACTCTTCGCGCGGCACGGTCAGACCCTCTGCCCGGTGGCGAGAGTGCTGGCCGAGCCCGTCATGGGGCGGCACCGGGCGGCGTAGCATCCGACGCCCCGGTCAGCCGAACGGCTCCAGGTACTCCTGGGCACGCCCGAGCGGCCAGACCTCACCGATCTTGTGCGCGATGTCGAAGAGATTCGCCGCGTGGATGTCGGGATCGCGGTCGCCGACCGCCTCCTCGACCACGATCGGGACGAATCCGTGCTGCATGGCGTCGAGGGCGGTCGCGCGGACACAGCCGCTCGTCGAGAGTCCGCCGACGAGGACCGTGTCGATGCGGGCGGCAGTGAGGTGCTCTGCCAGTCCGGTGCCGAAGAAGGCGCTCGGGCACTGCTTCGTCACCGTCAGTTCGCCCGCCGCCGGGGCCAGTCCGTCGATGAACTCGCCGAAGGGGCTGCCTTCCACGAATACGCGCAGGCTCGGCACCTTGCGCAAGAAGACCCCGCCGTCACTGCCGTCCGCCCTCAGCAGCACCCGCGTGACGACGACCGGAATCCCTGCTCGGCGCGCGTCGGCCAGCAGGGTCCTCATCGCGTCGGCCGCCGGTTCGACGCCGGCGTAGAGCGGGCAGTCCGGGTCGACGTACGCACGGGCAGGGTCCACCAGGACCAGCGCCGGGGAGGTGCCGGGGCTGAGCCGCCCGTCGAGCCCGGCGCGCTCGTAGTCCTCCTCCTGGGCACGACGGGTCATGGCGACGGCCTTCCTGTCCTGGCGGGTCCGGAGCGGCTCCCGGAGCAGTCGGACAGCGGGTGTCCGGCTCCGGGGCCGCGCTCGCGGGGAAGGGATCAACTGGACTGTGCGCGGGACTTCATCAGGGGCTGGATGCGGGTGCCGAAGTTCTCCAGGCCTTCGAGGAAGTCGTCGAAGACGAGCATGATGCCCTTGGTGCCCTCGACTTCGGCGACCTCGTCGAGCAGTTTCGCGACGGTCTCGTACGACCCGACCAGTGTGCCCATGTTGAAGTTCACCGCGCCCTCGGGCAGCGCGATGGTCCGGGCGGTCGAGGTGCCGTCGGAGGTCGTGTCGGTGGCCGTCTCCCCCGCCATGTACGCCAGCGCCGCGTGGTCGGCGTTGTCGTGGTAGTCCTGCCACTTGGCGTGGGCGGCCTCGTCGGTCTCGTCGGCGATGACCATGAAGAGGGAGAGCGCGCCGACATCACGGCCGGTCTCCTCGGCCGCCTCCACGAGGGTGGCCGTGGTGCCCGACAGCGCGAGCGGGGTGTTGACGCCGCTGCCCAGGATGAAGTTGTACTCGGCGTGCTCGGCGGCGAACCGGATCCCGGTGGTGCTCTGTCCGGCGGCGACGATGTCGATGTGGCCGTCCGCCGGGCGCGGGGACAGCACGCAGTCGTCCATCTCGTAGAACTCGCCCTTGAAGTTGCTGACGCCCTCGCTCCACAGCTCCTTCATCACGGTGACGTACTCGGCGGCGCGCGCGTAGCGGTTGCCGAAGTGTTCGTCGCCGGGCCACAGGCCCATCTGGGAGTACTCGCCGGGTGCCCAGCCGGTGACGATGTTGATGCCGAAGCGGCCGGGAGCGATGGAGTCGATGGTCGTGGCCATGCGGGCGACGATCGCCGGGGGCAGCACCAGGATGGGAGTGGAGGCGTAGAGCTTGATCCGCTCCGTGACGGCGGCCAGGCCCGCCATCAGGGTGAACGACTCCAGGTTGTGGTCCCAGAACTCCGTCTCGCCGCCGAATCCCTTGAGCTTGATCATCGACAGCGCGAAGTCGAGCCCGTGTTCCTCGGCCTTCTGCACGATGGCCTTGTTCAGCTCGAAGCTCGGTCGGTACTGGGGCGCGCTCTTCGATATGAGCCAGCCGTTGTTGCCGATGGGGATGAATACGCCGATGTCCATGCCGCTCCTCGTTGGCGGGTGGGCGGTGAGCCTGACGGGGTGACAACGCGCGGGCATGATCAAGGGTTTCCGGGTCGACCACAAAGGTAGTCGTCGACCGTTACCGCTCCCCACCCCGTCCGTGAACTGCGCGATGTCCGCGGTCCCTGTTGTCGCACAGGGCGCGGGTGCCACGGATGCCGAGTATTGTCACCCGAGGGAACGTCGGCGGAACTCCGATGCAACTCGGCCTGGAATGCTGGCTGTTGAGAGCCTTGCGCGACAGCTTGAGCCAAGGGTGGGAGTCCTGCGGAGCCAGTGTCATGTGAGGCGGGAACGGTAAAATTTACGGTATGAACGCACGTCTGGCTCTGCTCGGCACTGTGGACCCCGGCGTCACCGAGAGCGAAGTCTTCCGGCTGGCACTGCAGCACGCGGTGGGCGAGCTGGGAGCCCTCGGTGGAGCGATTCATCTGCGTGGCCCGATGTCCGCGCTGCGGCTGGTGTCGTCGACCGGTCTGCCTCCCGCCCTGACCCGCCCGTGGGAGATCATCGACCAGGAGGGCCCGACGGCCCCGGCCAGGGCGCTGCACCAGGGCAGTGGTGTGTGGGTTCCGTGGGCTCCGGTGGAGTGCACGCCCGTGAGCGGTTCCGCGGGCCACAAGCTCCCGTGGCCCGGCACCGGTCTGGCCGCCGTGCCGGTGTCCGGCGGGGACCGCAGCATCGGCGCGCTCACGATGCTGATGGGCGAGCAGGGTGAGCCCACACCGCGACAGTGGGCCTTCCTCCGGGACCTGGTCGCCTGGACCGAGGAGCGCATGAGCCAGGCGCCGCCGCCCTCCGGCCCCTCCACGACGGAGCCGGCCGGCCACCGTGAGCGGCTGCGGCAGGCGCTGAAGGAGGTCAGCGTCGGTTCGTGGGACTGGGACATCCAGGGCGGCGAGCTGATCTGGGACGAGGCGGCCCTGGAGCTCTACGGCACCCGGCCCGAGGACTACACCGCGAGGGTCGAGAACTGGATGGTGTGCGTCCATCCCGACGACCTCCCGCCGACGCTGGACGCGGTGGACCGGGCGATCCGCGAGCACGACGTGTTCGAGGCCGAGTACCGGGTGCGCCGCCTGGACGGCACGTACGGCTGGACCCGGGCCCGCGGCCGGGCGACCTACGACGAACAGGGCGAGCCCCTCCGGATGATCGGTGTGGGCTGGGAGAGCAACGAGTCCCGGTCCGCCCGGGACTCCCTCAGTCGCGCCCTGCGCCACATGAGCGACGGCTTCCTCGCGGTGGACGACGACTGGCGGATCACCTTCGCCAACCTGGAGGCGGAGCGCACGCTGGGCCTGTCCGAGGAGGAGCTGTTCGGACGCCTCCTGTGGGAGCTGCCCACGGTACGGAGCGTCCCCGGCCTGGAGGACCGCTGCCGCAAGGCCGCGGCCGAGGAGACTCCGGTGGGCTTCGACGCCCAGCTGGAGGGCACCGGCCGCCGTCACCACCTGCGGCTGGTCCCGGGGCCCGACGGGGTCACCCTCTATCTCACCGACGTCACGGAGAAGCGCCAGCACGAGGAGGAGCGCAGGGCGTCCGAGCTGGCGGTGGCCCGGCGCGCGGCCCGGATCGGGGAGCTGACCGCCGCTCTCGCCAAGGCGACGACCTCGCAGGACGTGGTGGCCGCGGTCGCCCGCCGGGTGCTGCCGCCGTTCGCCGCCACCGGACTTCTGGTGCAGGCCATCGAGGGCGACCGGCTGCACACCGTGGGAGCGGACGGCTACCCGGAGGAGTTCCTCGACGTCGTCGACGGCAGCGTCCCCACCCCCGGCGAGCCGTCCTGGGACGTGATCGCGTCCGGCGTGCCGCTGTTCCTGTCCTCGGTCGGGGAGTACACGGCCCGCTACCCCGAGCTGGCCGCCAGGCCGTCCAGGGCCGAGAAGCAGGCGTGGGCGTTCCTGCCGCTGACGGCGTCCGGCCACACTTTCGGCGTCTGTGTCGTGGCCTTCGACCGCCCCCGCCGGCTCACCGACGAGGAGCGCACGCTCCTCTCCACGATCTGCGCCCTCGTCGCCCAGGCCCTGGAGCGGGCCCGGCTCTACGACGCCGAGCACAACCGTTCCCGCGCACTCCAGCGCAGCCTGCTCCCCCGGGCGCTGCCCGAGCTGCCGGCGTGCACCGCCGCGGCCCGATACCTCCCGGCGGGCCAGGGCATGGACGTGGGCGGCGACTGGTACGACATCATCCCGCTCTCCGGCGGCCAGGTGGCCCTGGTGGTGGGCGATGTGATGGGCCACGGTCTGCCGGAGGCGGCGACGATGGGCCGGCTGCGCACCGCGCTGCACACGCTCGCCGACCTGGAGCTGCCGCCCGACGAGATCATGAGCCACCTGAACGACCTCGTCGCCGGGATGGGCGAGGAGTCGTACGTGACCTGCCTGTACGCGCTCTACGACTCGACGACCCAGATCTGCTCCATCGCCGGGGCCGGTCATCCGCCGCCGGCCGTGGTGCACCCGGACGGCACGGTGCACTTCCCCCAGCTGTCGGCCGACCCGCCGCTCGGCGCGGCTGAACCGCCGTTCGAGACGGTCGAGTTGAAGGTGCCGGAGGGCAGCCTGCTCGTCCTCTACACCGACGGTCTGGTGGAGTCGTCGAAGCGTGAGATGGACGAGGGCATGGCGGATCTGGCGCGGCTGCTGAGCGCGGCCCACCGGTCCGGCGCCGGCGTGGAGGCGGGCTCCGAGCGGCTGGAGCTGGAGCGGCTGTGCGACACCCTCACGGCGGGCCTGCTGCCCGCCGAGCAGCCGACGGCCGACGACGCCGCCCTTCTCGTCGCCCGGCTGCACGCCCTGACCCCCGACAGGATCGCCTCCTGGTCGCTCCCCGAGGACCCGCGAGCGGCCGGCCAGGCCCGTCGTCATGTGCGGGAGCAGCTGAGCACCTGGGGTCTGGAGGATCTGACCCCGACCACGGAACTCCTGGCCAGCGAGCTGGTGGGCAATGTGGTGCGGCACGCCAAGGGCCCGGTCAGCCTGCGCCTCCTGCACGGCGCCGAGCTGATCTGCGAGGTCTTCGACGGCAGTCTGACGATGCCGCGGATCCGGCGCGCCACGGACACGGACGAAGGTGGCCGCGGGCTGCAGCTGATCACCGCCCTCACCCAGCGCTGGGGCACCCGGTACACCTCGACGGGCAAGTGCATCTGGACCGAGCAGGCGCTGAGCGCCTCGGGCGCTCGGCATGAACTCCCGGACGACGCACTGGAGTTGATGTTCCCGAGTCTGGAGGACTTCACCGGGGACCTCGACTCGCTGCCCTTCGGGGACGAGGACTGACGGGCACCGTCGCAAATCAGCCAGGCTCCCGCTCTTCACAACGTACCCATGGGTAACGCGAGTTCGAGCTGTTACTTTCCCCTTCAAGATCCCCGGATCTTTCGTCCGTCCCCACTCGCCTCCCCTGCACCGAGGACGCCATGCCCAACTCCCCCTCGACCGACCGCACGAGCGCACGTCACCGCAAGAGCGGAACGGTCGGCCCGATGTTCCGCCGGGTCGCCGTCATCGCGGTGACCGCTCCCGTCGCCGGGACGATCCTGTTCGGCACGTCCGCGTTCGCCGCCGGGCAGACCGCCGCCACGCTGGACCCCGCCGAGCAGCAGATCGCGACCAACCTCGACACCCGCATCCAGGACACCCGGCTGGGCACCACGCTCAGCGGCGTGGTCATCGACGCGCAGTCCAACAATGTCGTGTGGGGCCATGACGCGACCACCGCGCTCATGCCGGCGTCCAACACCAAGCTCGGCACCTCGACGGCCGCGCTCACGGTCCTCGGCCCCGATCACCGCTTCACCACGAAGGCCGTCTACGACGCCGGCACGGTCACCCTGGTCGGCGGCGGGGACCGCACGCTGACCTCCGCCGACCTCAGCGCGATGGTCACGACCGTCGTCGCGGGCCTGAAGAGCGCGGGCCTGACCTCGGTGAAGGTCCAGGTCGACGACAGCCTCTTCCCCGAGCCCTCCCTCGCCGTCGGCTGGAACGACGGCTACTACCCCGACTCCATCGCTCCCGTACGGGCGTTGGTGGTCGACGGCCATCACGTCACGGACACGTCCCTGGACGCCGGCCAGACCTTCGCGAAGCTCCTCGCCGCGCAGGGCGTCACGGTCACCGGGAGTGTCACGCACGGCGTCGCGGGCACCGGAGCCGTCCCCGTGGCGGAGCACCAGTCCGCGGCGCTGTCCACCATCGTGGAGCACATGCTCAAGGTGAGTGACAACGATATCGCCGAGACCCTGCTCCGGATGACCGCGCTCGCCTCCGGCCGCCCGGCCACCTTCGAGGACGGCACGGCGGTCGTCCGCCAGATCCTCACCCAGTACGGCATCTCGCTGACCAACTTCGAGATCCACGACGGCAGCGGTCTGTCCCGCTCCAACCGCATCCCGGCACAGACCATCGCCGACATCCTCGACCTGGCCGACAACCCGGCCAACGCACCGACGCTCAAGTACATCATCGACGGACTGCCCGTCGCGGGCGAGGCGGGTTCGACGCTGGGACCCGAGTGGGGCCGGTTCGACACCGCCGACTCGCAGTGCGCCGTCGGCAAGGTGATGGCCAAGACGGGCACGCTGACCGGCGCGATCGCGCTGAGCGGGCTGACCAAGGCGGCGGACGGGAACTGGAAGATCTTCTCCTTCATCGAGAACAACTCCACCGCCGCCCCCGCCGACACCAAGGACGCCCTCGACGGCCTCGCCGCCACCGTCAACGGCTGCTGGGCGTAAGCAAGTTCGGGCCGTCGGCTACGGCGCCGTGAAGAGCCCCGGGAAGCGCGGACCGAGCCACGGTCTGCGGCCCCAGACGACCACCTTGGCGCGGGCCATGGTGGTGGGGGCACTCCAGCGGCCGAGGGCGAGAAGGAGGAAGGCGACGGGGTCGATGGCGATCGTGCAGTCGGGGCGCCTGGGCGGCTCGTCGCTGACCGTGGGAACCCCGTCGGCGAAGGTCACGGCGAAGCGGTCGCGGCCGGTCCGTACCACGTAGCACGCGTGGTGACCGGCCGCGGCGGCGTTCACCACACGCGGCATGGCCAGCCGCATGAAGGGCAGCGTGAACGGGACGACGTCCCGCCTCACCATGTGCGGCCGGCCCAGCGCGACCGCGATGTCGTAGCCGTGCCCCAGCAGATGCGTGAGCAGGTACGAGCCCAGGGTGGCCAGGTCCATCGGCCCCATGGGTGTCAGCACCTGCTCCCGCGGAGAGCGGCCGGCGGTGTCCGTGACGAACGCCCTGGCCTGGTCGGCTATCACCGTGCCGAGAACCACCGGATCCCGCTCAGGAAACGCGGCCAGGGACGCGCTGTTGGCCATCGCGAGCCCACCCGGCGTCCCGTCGCCGTACGGCCGTGTCTTGCCCGCACCGATGTCCCGCATCAGCTTCCCCGCCAGCGCGAGATGCGCCGCCGCCTCCCCCACCGTCCACTCGGCACCCCGCAGCGGTGTCCGCGGATCGGTGCCGGCCGGGAGCAGCGCGGCGATCCGGTCGGCGGTGACGGTGATGGCGTCCTCGACTGTCATGCACGGGATCGTGCAGGGAGTGGGGCGTGGTGTCCAGTGCCGGACCAGGACGGCCGACCCGCCGCCACCCGAGTCAGCGGCCGAGGGCCTTCAGCAGATCCGCCAGCCGTTCCACCGGCTCGGGGCCGATCATGCGCAGCACGACCGTGTCCGCGCCGGCCGCTTCCAGCTCGCGGACCCGTTCGGCGGCCTGTTCCGCCGTGCCGGAGACGGTGTACACCTGCTCCGCCGGGCGGCCGAGCCAGGCGCCATGGCCGTCGACATGCGGCTGCAGCTCATGCTTCACCTGATCGGCGCTGTCCCCCACGCAACAGAAGGCGAACACCGTCATGGTGTGGTCCGCGGAAGCGCCGCCCTTTTCGACCGACGCCCGAGCGTTCCTGACATCGGACGGCCCGTGCCCCTCGGCGACCACCGTCCCGTCCGCGGCGCGCCCGGACAGCTCCAGCGAGCGGGGCCGCACCACACCCGCGACCACTGGCGGCGGCTCCGTCGGCGGATGGACCAACTGGACGCCGGCCAGCCGCACTTCCCGCCCTTCCATGACGACGCGCTCCCCACGGAGCAGGGCGCGCACGGAGCGGATCGTCTCCTCCAGCAGAGCCAGCGGTGACCGCGCGACCGCGTCGACGTCGGCCATCCACTCGGTCACCCCGTGCCCTATCCCGGCGACGAGCCGGCCGGGGAACACCCGCGCCACCGTGGCCACCTCCATCGCCAACAGTGCCGGACTGCGCAACGGGGCCGGCATGATCCCGATGCCCACCCGCAGCCGCTGTGTCGCTCCCAGTGCGATGGCGGCGGCGGATATCCCTCCGTTCCATCCCAGGTCCTCGACCACCCAGAGATCGTCCACACCGAGCACCTCGACCTGCCGCGCGAATCCGGGCAACTCCTCCGGGGCCCAGTCGCGGTTGTACATCACACCGATCCGAAGCTGTGTCATGAGGTGGGGCCTCTTCCCGTCGTGGCGCGCCGCCGATCTTGCATACGGGTCCCCACTCTCCGCGATCCCCGGCCCGAGTGTCTACGGCCGCGATGTCGCCAGCGCCGAGATGAGCCCCTCGGCCAGGCGCGCGGCCGGGTCCGGGTCCCCGTGTTCCGTCAAGGCCCTTACAACGGCACGGAGTTGGGCCGCCGGAAACGTGTCGGCGTACGCCTCGCACCCGTCGCTCGCGTACGCCCGCGCCAGCGCGGGACCGAGTGCCTGCGCGTGGGCCTCGGCGCAGGCCCGCGCGTTCGCGTCACTGCTCAACTGCGCGTACTCGTGGCCGTATCCGTCCGCGTCGGTCGCGGAGAAGCCGTTGGCCAGCGCGTAGTCGCGGGCGCCCGTATGGGCCTCGGTGTACGCGCCGGCCCGGTCGTAGGCCGCGTCGTAGAGGTGCAGGAGCATCGGGGTGAGCGCCGTTCTCCAGGTGTCCTGGTCCGGTGTCCTGCCGCGCGCCGCAGCACGGTGCAGGTCTCGCGCGGCCGCGAGCGCGGCGGCCTCCCTCTCCTGCGCCGCCTCCGCGAGGAGCGGCAGGATCGTCTCGGCCTGCCAGACATGGACGGTGAACAGGCCTTCCGTGTCCGGGACTTCGTCGAGACGGTCGTGCAGACGGGCCGTCCAGTCGTCGCGGACGTCCGCCGGCAACTGCCAGGGGAGGTCAGCGGCGATGTGCCGCAGCCAGGCCGGAGCGCTATCGGTCGTGGGCATCGCTCAGGCCTGCAGGGAACTGCCGTTGACGGCCACGCGGCGGCCCTCCCGGGTGTGCGGGAAGTAGTCCCAGACGGCGTGGTGCTGGACGCTGCGGTTGTCCCAGAGGACGAGGGTGCGCTCCTGCCAGCGGACCCGGCAGTGCAGCAGCGGCGTGCGGGCTATGTGCGCGTACAGGAGGTCGAGGAGGGCGTCGCTCTCGGCGCGGGACAGCTGGGTGATGTGGGAGGTGTAGGGAGCGTTGACGAAGAGCAGCTTGCGGCCCGTCTCCGGGTGCCGGACGACGACCGGCTGTTCGGTGCGCGGTACCTCGTACTCGGGCGGTGGGGTCTGTCCGGCGGCGGTCCAGGGGAGGGCTCCGTCGTGCAGAGCGGTCAGGCCGTCGAGGAAGCCGCGCATCGTGGGTGACAGCAGGTCGTAGGCGAGGTGCATGTTGGCGAAGACGGTGTCGCCGCCGCTGCCGCCCTCGGGAATGGTCGTGATGTAGAGCAGTGAACCGAGGGAGGGCTCGGGGTCGGCGGTGCCGTCGGCGTGCCAGCCGTTGCCGGCCACGGCCCGGGACTCCTTGGTCGCCTTGATCTCCAGGATGTACGGGTCGGATCCCTCGGGTGCGAGGGCGACGGGGTGCAGTTCGCCGAAGACGCCCGCGAACCGCTTGTGTTCCTCGGGGGTGATGTCCTGGTCGCGGAAGACCAGGACGTGGTGGGCCTGGAACGCGTGCTGGAGCTCCTTCTCCTGCTGGGGCGTCAGCTCCCGGGACAGGTCGAGGCCGGTGACCTCGGCGCCCAGCAGCGGGGTGATCGGCTCGACGGACAGGGTGTCGTAGGGCTCGGCGGGGCGGGTGGTGAGCCGTTCGACGGCCTTGAGCGCGTAGTCCTCCATGGGGGACCTCCTTGGTGTTGGTGTAGGTGGGGTGCAGGGGGGAGGCTCACAGGCCTCGGTCGAGGAGTTCGGACACGACGAGGCGGCCGTAGGCGAGGTTGCCGTGGATGGTGTCGTCCGGCTGGCAGAAGGCGGGGCGTTGCAGGCCGGTCCCGTCGGTGACGCGTGTGCGCAGATCCACCAACTCGGCTCCTTTTGTCGCGAGTTCGGCTACGAGGATGTCCTGCGCGGCGAAGAAGACGTCCGGGTCGGACATGCCGGGGACGCGCTGGGGCGGCAACGGCGCCAGTACACGCAGTCCCAGGGCGGCGGCGTGGTCGTAGAAGGCGAGCGCGCCCCGGGCGGTCGCACGGATCAGGTCGGCGAAGAGGCCGCTGTGCAGGAAGGCGGTCGGGACGGTGCCGTGGCGGTCGCGGTAGAGGTCCCAGTTCTGCCGGGTGGCGACGGTGTGGGCACTCAGGCCGAAGGTGCACACCAGCGGTACCCGGAGTTCGGCGAGCGCGGGCACGTCGAGGGTGTCGAGGAACTCGCGGTACAGCCGCTGTGTCTCGGCCTGCCGGAAGGTGAGGTCGGTGGTGTCGGTGTCAGTGTCGAAGAAGGGTCCCAGGAAGTCGCGCCCGGAACCGACCGGGCCGCCGGCGAAGGGCAGGTCGGCCGCCTGGGCGGCGCGGCCGATGCAACCGGCGTGGGAGTCACCGAGCAGAAGGAAGCGGGCGGGGGTTGTAGTAGTCGAGCACTGCGTCGTCACACCGGTTGTCCTCTCCGCCGTCGACGAGGGTGGGGGTGATGGTCGTGGTGGTGACGGGCATGGTGCTGGTCCGGCCCTGGACGGCCTCGAAGAAGTGCCGCATCACGAAGGCCACCCCGTCGGGGCTGACCGTGCGGAGGTTGGGTTCGTAGAAGGCCGCCCGGTAGGGGTGCCCGGTGACGATCTCGTACGACGGGAAGTAGTCGATGTCGGCGTTCTCGTCGGCGAGTTGGCCGGCCGCCGCGCGCAGGACGGACTTGGAGTGGGTGGTGGCGACGAGGGCGTGACGGCCGGTGGCGGTGGCCGTCAGGGGAACCGGGGAGACGGTGAGGACCATTCGTAGCCGGGAGTTGACGGTGCGGGCCAGGGCGAGCAGGGACGTCAGGTCGTCGTGCACCCGGGCCACCGTGTGGTTGCGCAGCACGTGCCGGGCGGGGTCGAAGGTGCCGCGTACGGTTCCGGGGCACATCGGCAGCACCGTGCCGGTACGGGTGTCGTGCCAGGCCTCGGTGAGGCCGAGGGTGAAGACGAGGACGTCGGCCTTGGTGAGGGCGGTGCGGACGGCGGCGAGGGTGGTGTCGCGGGAGCGCAGCAGGTCGGCGGGCGAGGCGAAGCCGTCCGGTTCGACGGTGGGCCGGTACGGGTCGTGGAAGGCGCCGTCCTCCGCCCAGACCTCCTCGGGAGGTTTCTCCTCGTCGAGCGCCCAGGCGATCCACTGGCGCAGTGCGGCGGCGGTGTAGATGTTGCCGGTCCGGAAGGAGAAGCGGCGGTAGCCGCGCGCCGACCGCTCCGCGCGGGTGAGGCCCGGCGGCGGCGGTTCGGCGTCGTACCAGTGCATGCCCTCCTCCAGTAGGGCCCGTCCGATGTGGGCGGCGAAGCAGGATCCGGCGGTGACGACGGGATCGTCCTGGCCGATGGCGAACTTCGGCGTCCACAGGTCGGTGATGTCGAGCGGGTCGGGTTCGGCGACCGCGGTGCGCCAGAAGGACCGCTCGGGCAGACGGGTGTAGGGGTGCCGCACGGTGGCCTCCTCAGGATCGTCCGGCGGAGCGCAGCAGAGCGCTCTCGGAAGGGGCTGTCGCGAGTGCGGCGGCGATCGCCTGGACGTGGGGTTCGGCTACGAGTTCGTAGTGGGTGGCGTCGAGGTGGTGGAGGCGGTAGGGGCCGGGCAGATGGGCGTCCCAGGCTCCGGGCGCGGTCGGTTCCGGGGTCAACAGCCCTTCCTCCACCGGGCGTTGGGCGAGCCATACCTCGGCGGGTGTCGTGTGCAGTCGGGGCAGCCGGTGTTCGGCCATGGCCGCGAGGTTGGTGCGGCAGCAGTGGGCGAGGCGTTCGGCGTAGGCGCGGCCGGACTCCGACAGCGGTTCGCCGCCGTTGCCGCTGAGTTCGCGCGCGAACACGGCGTCGATCTGCTGTTCGTCGTAGGCGGCGAGGCGTTGGCCGGCGCCGGGCGGCGGCGGGTCGAGGAGGTGGACGGCGTGGACGGGTCTGCCCTCGGCTTCGGCGAGTGCCGTCATGGACAGGGCGGTCCAGGCACCGAACGACCACCCCGCAAGGCTCAGGCGGTAGTCGGGGTCAGGGAAGGTGGCCCGCACGGCCTCCAGGTAGTGCGCGGCCCGGTCGGCGATCGACCGGGCGGGCAGTCCCGGGTCGCGCAGTTTCGGGTCGGCGATCAGGCAGACGGTCGACTCGGCGGGGAGGGCGGCCACCAGCGGGCGGTAGGCCTGGATGTCGCCGCCGACCGGGTGGACCAGGCACAACACGTCCGGTCCGGGTCCTCGTTGCCACACTTCAACGGCTACCGCGGCGGACGCGCGGCGGGTGCCGGTGTCGAGGTGACCGAGGATCTCGGCGAGGCTCACCCGGTGGCTGAGCCGGGACAGGTCGATGTCGGTGCCGTGGCGGCGTTTCACCTCGTCGATGAGTTCCAGCAGGGTGAGCGAGTCGGCGCCCAGGTCGTACAGCGCCTCCTCGGGGTCGACGGAGTCCACACCGAGGAGGTCGCGCAGGATCTCGGTGAGGTCGGCGGCGGGGTCGCCGGCGGTGGGGCGGGTGGCGAGCACCGGCCGGGAGTCGGCGACGGACGCGTGCTCCTGGTCGTTCTCGTGCTCGTGCTCGTGCTCGTGCTCGTAGAAGTAGTGAGCCTCCGCCAGGGGCGTGGTGTTGACCAGCAGGTGCGGCAACTGCAGGTGCAGGGCCCGCTCGAAGACCGCCGCGCCGTCCTCGGGGGTGAGTGCCGACCTGAGGTGTTCCTGGTGGCGGGCGTCGGCGGTCAGGGCGTGCTGTGCCATGCCCACCTCCCGCCAGGCGTCCCAGCCGATGCTCATGCGGACGGTGGCGTCGTCGGCGCCGGGAGGCGTGTGGTGGGCGTATGCATCCAGGCAGGCGTTGGCCGCCGCGTAGTCGAACTGCCCGACTCCTCCGAACCCGGCGGCCATTGACGAGCAGTAGGCCGCGTAGTCGGGGTCGTACTCGGCGATGATCCGCTCGACGAGCAGGGCGCCGCGCAGTTTGGCGGCCGTGGCACGGCGGGCGGTTTCGGGGTCGCGGCGGACGAGGAGCCCGCCGGCGGCGGTGCCCGCGGCGTGGACGATCCCGGCGAGGTCGTCGAGGTGCGGGGCCAGCCGGTCCACGACCGTGTCGAGGTCGTCGGTGGCGAGGTCGGCCCGGACCAGCGTGACACGGTCCCGGTGGGCGCGCAGCGCGGGCGGTGTCCCGGTCCCCCGGGCGACGAGAACCACGCGGTTGCCGGGGTGTGCCAGGAGGCGGGCGGCCAGGGTGGTGCCGATGCCGCCGGTGCCGCCGAGCACCAGGTGGGTTCCGGGAACGGCCTTGTGGACAGCGGCAGTTGGGGACTCGGCGGCGCGGACCGGCTGCAGGGTGCGCTGCCACCAGAAGCCCTCGCGCAGGGCGGTCGACGGTTCGGTGACCGTGTCGTCCAGGAGCAGGTCCGGCAGTCGGGCGGCCCAGTCGGCCGGGCGCGGTCCGGGCAGGTCGGTCCAGCGCAGGCGCACGCCCAGCTCCTGCCGGGGTACTTCGAGGGCTGCGGCGAGCAGGCCTGCCTCCGGGGTGCGGACGGGGCCGGTGACCGGCTGCGCCCCGTGGGACAGCAGCCAGGCGCGGGGCCGTTCGGCGTCGGGGATCTGGGCGAGGGCGCGGGCGAGGGCCGCGACGGTGTCGAGGCAGGCCCACTGGGCCGCCTCCAGCTCGCGATCGTCGAGGCTGCCGTCGAGGCTCAGGGGAAGGGTGTGCAGCCAGTCGACGCCGGGGCCGGCGGGCCCGGCGACCTCGGCCAGCACGACGGCGAGTTGGTCGGTGTCGGCCGGATCGGCCTCGTAGCGGTCCGCGCCGAGCCGGGTGAGTCCCTGCCCGGCGCGCACGGTCACCACGCGGGCGTAGTGCCGTTCCAGGAACCGCCACGCCGTGCCGTCCGCGTCCGGCGCGGTGACCACGACGGCGGTCCGCCGTGGCTGGTGGGCGCCGGTACGGGCGCGGCGCAGACGTGTCCACAGCGGCTGGTGCAGCCACTGGTCGACGGGCAGTCGCCGAGGGGCGGCCGACCGCGCGGATCCGACCTCGGGTTCGTCGGCTCCGGGCGTGCGCCGGAAGTCGTACTCCGCCGTGTCGAAGGCGGGCGGTGGGAAGTCCCACGGTGCGGGCGCGGGGCCCTCCGGCCATACGAGGGTGTGGCCGGCCGTCCATGCCCGGGCGAGGGCGTGGGGGTCCCGGTCCGGTGCCGCGTCCTCCGTCTGCACGAGCGGCTCGCCGATCTCCCCGTCCTCGCCGACCGCGGCGAGCCACGCGACGGCGGAGGTGACGTCCGGGCAGACCGCCGCCGCCCGGCAGCCGAGCGCCGGCCGTCCGGCCTGGAGATGGCGCAGCACCTGCGGGTAGGTGTCGGGGTACGCCTTCAGGTAGGCGGCGATACGGCGTCCGTCCGCGCGCACGGCGGCCTGCGAAGCGCCGGACAGCACCAGGCACGGCACCACCTCGGACGCAACGGGACCGGGATCCGACAACTCTCCCTGTTCCAGCAGCAGATGGGCGTTGGTCCCGCCGATGCCGAAGCTGCTGACGGCGGCCACTCGCGGGGTGTCGGACGGCCAGGGTTCGGCGGTGACCGGTATACGGAACGGCCCCTCCTCGATTTCGGGGTTGAGCCGGTCGAAGTCCACCGTCGGCGGTATGACCCCGTGATGCACGGCGAGCACGGCCCGCACGAGGCCGACGACGCCCGCGGCCGCGCCCAGGTGCCCGATCTGACTCTTCACGGAGGACAGCGCCACGCGCGCGTCGTCCACGAGCCCGTACGCCTGCCGCAGCGCGGCCGTCTCCACCGGGTCCCCGAGCCGGGTACCGGTCCCGTGTGCCTCCACATAGCCGAGTTCGGTGCCGCTGCGGCCGCTGCGGTGCAGGGCGGTGCGGATCGCGGCGCGCTGTCCGGCCAGGGCGGGTGCGCTGTAACTGAGCTTGTCCGCACCGTCGTTGTTGATTCCGGAGCCGGTGACGACGGCGTAGACGGTGTCGCCGTCGCGGCGGGCGGCACTGAGCGGCTTGAGGACGACGACGGCGGTGCCGCTGCCGCCGACGGTGCCGGCGGCGTCCGCGCTGAAGGGCCGGCAGTGGCCGTCCGGCGAGAAGATGTGCTGCGGCCGGTAGGTGTAGCCGTCGGTCAGGTCGATGTCGACGAGGGCCCCGCCGACGAGCATCACGTCCGCGTCGCCCTGCCGGAGCATCCCGGCGGCCACGTGTACGCCGACGAGCGAGCTGGAGCACGCGGACTGCACGGTGAAGGCGGGCCCGGTCAGTCCGAGGTGGTAGGCGGCTTTGGTGGCCAGGAAGTCCTTCTCGTGGTGGAGCGCGAGCCGGAAGGTGTCGGGCAGCCGGTCCGGTTCGGCCTCGCGCAGCATGCGCTGGAAATAGGTGTTCTCTCCGCAGGCGGCCAGGAGTCCCACCCGGTGGGCCGCCGGGTCCGCGATGCCTGCGTGGGCGAGTGCCTCGGCGCAGTTCATCAGGAGCTGTCGTTGCTGGGGGTCCATGAGGCGGGCCTCGTGCGGGCTGATGGTGAAGCGGCCCGGGTCGAAGGCGAGCGGCCCGGCGAGTTGGCTGCGGGCGCCGATCCGGCCGTCGGTCGTCGGGAAGTGCTCGATGCCCCGGCGGCCGGAGACGACCAGGTCCCAGAAGGCGGCCAGATCGGGGGCGCCAGGCAGCCGTACGGCCATCCCGATCACGGCAATGGGTTCGCCCACGGGGCGTGGCGCGCCAAGGGGCGTCGAATCCGTGCTCTGCGACGTGCGTCCCTCGATGAGGCGGGCCAGTGCGCGGAGGCTTACGTGCTCGAACAACTCCGGTACACCGAAGGCGAGTCGGTCCTCGCCTGCGCAGCGGAGCTGGAAGCGCATCAGGTCCAGGCTGGTGGCACCGGCGTCGAAGAACCGCTGCTCGACACCGATCGCCTTGCCGGTCACCGTCTCGAACAGGGCGGCCAGCCGTGCTTCGAGAGCGGACAGGGCGGCCCGGGCGGTCGCACCCGCCGGGCGCAGTTCGCGCCCCTGGGCGGTGAGTGCCGCCCGGCGGTCCAGTTTGCCGCTGGGGGTCCGTGGCAGTTCCGTCAGACGGCGGAACCGGCTGACGCGCACGTAGGCGGGCAGCAGCACGGACAGATGGTCGGCGAGGTCCTTCGGGTCGGGGTCGCCACCCCGGCACTGCAGGCAGGCCACCAACAGCCCGTCCGTCACGGCCGCGACGGCGTTGGTGATGCCGGGGTACTGCAGGAGCGCGGCCTCCACCTGGCCCAACTCCAGCCGGTGTCCGCCGAGTTTGACCTGACTGTCGTCGCGGCCCGCGTAGTGCAGCAGGCCCTCCGCGTCGAAGCGCGCGAGGTCGCCGGTCCGATAGAAGGTGCCGAGGTCGGGGTCGTCGGTGAACCGGTCGTGGTGCGCTGTGTCGTCGCCGAGGTAGCAGCGGTGGGCCATGAGGCCGCCGATCAGCAACTCGCCGGTGACGCCCGGCGGAACGGGGTGGCCGCCCTCGTCGACGACCCGCAGCACGGCGTTCGCGACGGGACGTCCGATCGCGGGCCGCAGCGGCCAGGCGGCCGGATCGCCGTCGAGGCACAGGCCGCTGACGACATGGGTCTCGGTGGGGCCGTAGTGGTTGAACAGGCGGGCGTCCGGCAGCCCGGCGAACCAGCGGCGGATCGCGTCCGTACACACCAACTGCTCCCCGGCGGTGACGACTTCACGCAGCCGGGACGGGAACCGCCCGGTGCGCACGCCGTGTTCGGCGAGCAGTTGCAGGGCTACATACGGCAGGAAGATCCGCTCCGCTCCCCCGGTCTCCAACTCCCGCAGCAGGGACGGGACATCGTGCCGCCAAGCGGGTTCGACCAGGCGCAGCAGGCCCCCGGAGCACAGGGTGGTGAAGATCTCCTGGAAGGAGACGTCGAAGGACAGCATGGAGAACTGCTGGGTGACGGCGGGTCCGTGGAGACCGCCGTCGGTGCGCTGCCAGGTCAGCAGGTTGCACAGGGTCCGGTCGAAGACCTGGACGCCTTTCGGGTCGCCGGTGGAGCCCGACGTGAACAGGGTGTAGAGCGGACGCTCTCCCTGGTGCGCCGGAGTTTCGGGCCCGGCGGCGGTGGCGGTGTCCGCGAGCGTCAGGACGTGTCGTGGCAGGGACGTCGGCGCGATCGCGGCGAGGGCATCCTCGTCCTCCGGCGCCACGAGCACGCACAAGGGGTCGGCCCGGTCGAGCACATGGCGCAACAGGGGCGGTGGATAGGCGGGGTCGAGCGGCACGACGGTGAGGTTGAGCCGGGCCGCCGCCAGGAGGGCCACGATGTGTCCGGCGGAGGGCCGGAGATGGAGGGCAACGGCCGCCGGGGCGGCGGGGTCGGCCGGAAGACGGGTGGCCAGCACGGCCGCCAACCGGGCGGCCTGCGCGTCGAGTTCGGCGTAGGTGAGGGACAGCTCTCCGGCGGTGACGGCTGGTTCGTGCGGAGTGCGGGCCACTTGCCGGGCGAAGCCCTCGGCGACCGTGGCGAAGTCGGTTGCCCGGGTGGGGCCTTGGCCGTGGTCGGGCAGGGTGCGGCGGTAGTCGGCGACCAGGTCGTGCAGGGTGGTGCCGGTGTCGCCGGTCAGATGGTCGAGGGCCTGGCGGAAGAGTCGGGCCGCAGCGCGGGCGCGTTCGGCGCCGAGGTCGTCGCGGTACTCCCACAGACAGTCGAAGCCGCTCTCGTGCTCCACCACCGACAGCGTGAGGGCGCATTTCGCGCCGAGCGGCTCGGGCCACAACGGCCGTACGTCGCAGCCGGTCAGTCGCAGCGCGGAGAAGTCGGTGTTCTCCAGCACGAACAGGTAGTCGAACAAGGGGGTCCGCTCGCCGACGGCGCGGTCCGCGAGGACGTCGGCGAGGGCGACCTCCTGGTCGCACAGCACGGCGTGCACGGCGTCGGCGTGCTCCGACAGCTGGGCGTCCAGTGAGCGGTGCGGCTCCATCGGCAGGTCGAGGAGCACGGTGTTGGCGAACATGCCGACCGTGTCGGCGAATTCGGGCCGCGGACGGTTCGCCACCGGCGTGGCGATCAGCGGGCGCCGCTGCCCGGTGACGCCGTAGACGCTCGCGGCGAACGCGGACACCAGCAACTGGTAGCGGGTCAGGCCGAGTTGTGCGGCGCGCCGGTCCAGTGCACTGCGGCCGACGACGTCGAGTGTGGTGCGCAGCAGGCGGGCCCGTGGCGCGTGGGGCGCCGGCAGCGCGGGTGACGGTTCGCCGTCGCGGCCGTAGTGGGAACGCAGCCGCGCGCGACGGACCTCGTAGGCAGCGCTCGTCCGCCAGGCGCGCTGCCAGGGGGCGAAGTCCAGGGGCGTATAGGACGGGCCGTCGGCGACGCAGGCATCGGTGAGGTCGCGGAGGAGGAGGTTGAGCGACCAGCCGTCCACGGCGACGTGGTGCAGATGCAGCAGGAGCAGTCCGCCGTCGGTCTCCGGCACCCAGGCCGCCCGCAGCATCCGGCCCTCGGTGAGGTCGAAGCGGTGCTCGAAGAACCGGTCGGCGGTGTCCTGCCACTCCTCTCCGGCGCGGGCTTCGAGGCGTTGCCACGGGTCGTAGGCGTCCCCGGTCCGCTGGAGCAGCCCGTCCGGGGCGGGGACCAGCCGGGTGCGCAGGGCGACATGCCGTTCCACCAGGGCACGCACCGCACCGTGCAGGGCCGCCGTGTCGACGCGGCCCCGGACCCGGAAGGCCAACGGCACGTCGTAGGACCGGTCTTCGGGCGCTCGCTGGTGCAGAAGCCACAGCCGCTCCTGCTCACTGGTGGCCGGCGCGGTCGTCGCACCGGCGGGCCCGGATACGGGCGGATGTTCTCCTACGGCCGTGTCGGCGGCGTCGACGGCGTCCGCGAGGGCGGCGAAGTCGGCGCGCATGACCAGGTCGTGCGGGAGGTCGACCGCGTAGCGTTCGAGGATCTCGAAGCGGAAGCGCAGCGCCTTCAGCGAGTCGCCGCCGCTGGCCGCCCAACGGTCCCCGGGCCGCAGTCCGTTGACGGCGAGGATGTCCTCCGCGACCTCCAGCACCCGCCGCTGCCCGGCGCTGACGGGTGCTGCGTCACCGTCCGGTGTGCCCCGCCACGGGGTGCGGGCAGCGCGCAGCAGGGCCTCCCGGTCGACCTTCCCGTTAGCGTTGCGCGGCAGTTCGGCGACCAGGTACGTGTGGTGCGGGCGCATGTACGAGGGCAGGGTCGCGGCGAGGTGGCGGTCGTAGTCGTCGTAGGAGAGTTCGCCGCCCAGAACGAGGAAGGCGAGCAGTTCGTTGCGGTCCTCGGTGTCGCGGCGAGTGCACACGTAGGCCTGGCGGACGGCGGGCCGGGCCAGGACCTGCCGCTCCACTTCGCCCGGTTCGATGCGGAAGCCGCGCACCTTGACCTGGCGGTCGGCCCGGCCGACGTAGGTGATCCGGCCCTCGGTGTCCTGGCGTACGAGGTCGCCGGTGCGGTACCAACGACCCCGCCCCGCCTGCTCGTTCGGCAGTTGGACGAAGCTGTGGGCGGTCCGCTCCGGGAGGTTGCGGTAGCCGAGCGCCAACGCCGGGCCGGACAGCAGGAGTTCGGCCACTTCGCCCGGTTCGGCGGTGCGGTCGTCCTCGGTGCGCAGCAGTACGCCGGTGCCGGGGAGCGGGGTGCCGATGGGGATCGTGTCGCCGGCGAAGTCGCGCGGGATGGGGTGGCAGAGGGCGAAGGTGGTCGCCTCGGTCGGCCCGTACACGTTGTGCAGGACGGTGCGGGCCTTGGGGTTGGTCTCGTACCAGCGGCGGACGATACGGGCGTTGAGCTGTTCGCCGCCGACGAGGACCTGTCCGACGGTGGCGAAGCAGTCGGGGACCTGCTCGACGACCGCGTTGAAGAGTGCCGTCGTGATGAACAGTGTGTCGACGCTGCGCTCGACGAGCGCCCTCGCGAGTCCGGGCGCGCTGTGAACCTGGCTGTCGTCGAGTACGACGCAGGCGCCACCGGTCAGCAGCGGGACCCACACCTCGAAACTGAGCGCGTCGAAGGCGGGGTTGGCCAGGCAGGCGAAGCGGGTGCCGGGCCGCAGGTCGAGATAGCCGGGGCGGGCCAGCCGCAGCACTCCTTCGTCGGTGACCTCCACGCCCTTGGGGTGCCCTGTGCTGCCGGAGGTGTAGAAGACGAAGCCCGTGGCGGTGTCGCCGGGGTGTCCCCGGGAGACGTCGGGCAGGCCGGTGCCGTTGCCGCTCAGGAGCAGATCGACGTTCAACACCGGCAGTTGCACGGGTAGTTGGGGACCGTCCCCGTGAACCACAGCGACGGCACCCGAGTCGTCGAGGATGTGGCGCTGCCGGTCCGGCGGGCTGAGGCGGTCGAGGGGGACGACGGTGGCTCCGGCACGGCGGATGCCGAGCATGACGCAGACCAACTGCCAGGAGCGCGGCAGGTGCACGGCGACCGCGTGCCCGGGGCGTACTCCGGCCGCGTGCAGCCGCGCCGCCACCAGGCCACTCGCTCGCACGAGTTCCGTGTAGTCGAGGACCCGGCCGCCGTCCTCGACGGCGGGGGCGGCGGGGGTACGGCGGGCCTGGGCGAGGACGGTCTCGGCGAGGGAGGCGGTCCGTGCGCGGGCCGGGTCGAGCGGTGCCGGAAAGACGGTGCGGGCTGGTCCGAGGTCCATCACGCCTCCCGTATCGGCAGGGCCAACTGATCGGTGTGGTGGGCCAGTTCGGCTCCGAGCAGGGTGCCGACCCGGGTCCCTCCGACGCCCTCCAGGATCTCCCAGTGGTCGCACTCCAGCGTCTCCACCCGGAACGCGCCCTCGGCGCGGCGCCGCCAGAAGGCACGGACCTCGGCGTGGAAGGGGGTGTCGGTGCCGTCCGGTACGGCCTGGGCGAGGACCAGGCGGGCCGGGGAGGCCGCCGGGAGGTGGTCGCGGGCGGTGAGCCGGTTGTGGTTGTAGATGTGGAAGTAGCGGTCGACCTGGGCGTCGTCGATCCCGGGGTACATCCCGTTGAACCTCACGAGTTTGTCGCGGAACTCGGTCGCGTCGACGGCGCCGATCTCCGCGCGGGCGGTCGCGTCGTCGGTGGCCTGGGTGTCCAGGAGGACGACACTGACCGCGCGGTGTCCGGCGGCGGCCAGGAGGCGTCCCATCTCGTGGGCGACGAGGCCGCCGTAGGACAGGCCGGTCAGGACGAGGGGGTGGTCGCCGAGCGGTTCCAGGAGGCGCAGGTACGCCTCGGCCATGGCTTCCACGCTGGGCAGCAGGTCCTCGTCGGGGTTGACTCCCGGGGACTGGATCCCGTAGAGCCCGACGCTTTCGGGCAGGAGGGCGGCCAGGGGCAGATAGCAGAAGGCGGTGCCGCCGGCGGGGTGGACGCAGACCACGCGCGGACCGGTGCCGGGACGGAACTCGATGAGGCTGCCGGGGGCTTCGGCGGTTCCGTCCTCGCGGAGCAGCTCGGCCAGGGCCTCGATGGTGGGGCGCGTCATCACCTCGCCGACGGGAAGTCGGCGGCCGAAGGTCTCGGTGACCGCGTGGGCCATCTTGATGGCCGACAGTGAAGTGCCGCCGATCTCGAAGAAGTTGTCGCTGACCCCGATGTCGGGGTGGAGCAGGATGCGTTGCCAGATCCGGTACAGGTCGTGTTCGACGTGGTCGCGCGGGCTGGCCGTGTTGACCTGGTCGGAGGTCGACTCCCGGGCCAGGCGCAGGAGTTGGGGCCGGTCGAGTTTGCCGCTGCGGTTGAGCGGCAGTGCTTCGAGGTCGAGGAAGACGGCGGGGATCATGTAGTCCGGCAGCCGGCGGGCGAGGGCGGTGCGCCAGTCGTGTGCGGTGCGGGGCGGTGCCGTGCCCCGGCCCATTCCGGCGACGAGGCGGGGCTGGCCCGTCGCGTCGTGGTCGACGAGGACGGCTGCCTCCCGTACGCCGGGCAGGGCCGTGAGCGCCGCCTCGACCTCGGCGGGCTCGATGCGGAAGCCGCGGAGTTTGACCTGGTCGTCGGCGCGTCCCATGAAGTGGGCCTGGCCGTCCGGCAGTCGGCGGGCGAGGTCGCCGGTGCGGTAGATCCGCTCGCCGGGCACGAACGGGTCGGGCAGGAAGCGTTCCTTGGTGAGGTCGGGGCGGCCCAGATAGCCGCGGGCCAGCGAGGCTCCGCCGAGGTAGACCTCGCCGACCACTCCGGGCGGGACGGGTTCCAGGCGGCCGTCGAGCACGTACATGCGGGTGTGCGGCAGCGGGCGGCCGATGGGGCACGGCCGGTCCAGCGGGCGGGGGTCGTAGTGGGCGGTGCTGTAGAGGGTCGCCTCGGTGGGGCCGTAGCCGAAGCAGATCCGCAGGCCCGGGAGGTGCTGTGTCATGCGGTGGAGCGCGGCTTCGGTGAGTGACTCCACGCCGGTGAGGAGCTTGCGCAGGGGCAGGCCGTGCAGTCGTGCGGCTGGGTCCTCGTCGATCCACTTGACGTAGGCGGGTGGCAGGAACGCCTGGGTGACCGTGTGTTCGCGCATCCACGCCAGCAGGGCTTCGGGGTCGCCGCGCAACTCCTCGGGGACGATGTGCAGTTCACCGCCGGTGGTCAGCGGCAGCAGCAGTTCGTGGATCGAGGCGTCGAAGCCGATGCCGGACCAGGCGGAGCCGGCCTCGCCGGGGGCGGTGCCCATGCGGGCGTGCCAGGTCGCGAACAGATTGATGACGCTGCGGTGTTCGACCGCGACGCCCTTGGGCCGTCCCGTGGACCCAGAGGTGAAGATCACGTAGGCCAGCTGGTCGGGCGTGCGGTCGATGTCCGTCGGTGGCCCCTGCCGGGTCGCCCCTTCAGCCTCTACGGTGCCCAGGTCGAGCCATTCCGGGGCGCGTTCGGCACTGTCCTGGTCGCTCAGCACGAGCGGGCAGGCGGCGTCCTCGATCATGCGGGCGAGGCGTTCGGCGGGCTGGCCCGGGTCGAGCGGGAGGTAGGCGGCGCCCGCCTTGAGGATGCCGAGCACGCCGACGGCCAGGTCGCGGGAGCGTTTCGCGTGCAGGCCCACCACGTCGCCGGGGCGGACGGACCGGGCGACCAGGGCCTGCGCGAGGTGGTCGGTGCGGCGGCCGAGTGCCGCGTAGTCCAGCTTGCCGTCCCGGTCGACGACCGCGGTCCGTGCGGGGCGCTCGCGGACCTGCATCTCGAAGAGTTCGACGAGTCCGGACGCCGAACGCAGGGCGGTCTCCGCAGGGTCGGGCCGGGCGGCGGCGTCGGGTCGAGTGGCGTCGCCGTCGAGGAGTACCCGTCGGCGTTCTTCCGGGTTCATCAACTCCACTGCCCGGATGTCCCGTTCGGGGTGGCGGACCATGTCGGTGAGCAGGTGCCGGAGGTGGCCGGTCCAGCGCCGGGCGGTGTCGGCATCGATGAGCGCGGTCGCGTAGTCCAGGTGTCCGGTGATACGGCCGTCGGACTCGGTCGCCGACAGGGCGAGGTCGAACTTGGCCGGGGCGTGGGCGATCGGCAGCGGCTCGGCGTCGACTCCGGGCAGGTGCAGCAGGCCCCGCCGGTCGGGCTGCCAGGCCAGCATGGTCTGGAACAGGGGTGTGCGGGAGGCGCTGCGGGGCGGGTTGACGAGTTCCACGATGCGCTCGAAGGGCAGGTCCTGGTGGGCGAGGGCCTCGCGTACGACGGCGCGGGTGCGGGTCAGGGCCTCGGCGGCGGTGAGGGTTCCGGAGAGATCGACGCGCAGCGGGAGGGAGTTGACGAGGAAGCCGATGAGGCCGGCCGCTCCCGGGCCGCGCCGGCCGGCGAACGGGCTGCCGACAACGATGTCTTCCTGCCCGGTAAGGCGCGAGAGCAGGATCGCCCAGCCGGTCAGCAGGGCCACGTAGGGGGTGGCGCCGTGCCGTCTCGCCAGGCCGCGGAGTCCGGCGGTGACCTCGGCGTCGAGCCCGAACTCGACCCGGCCGCCCGCGTATTGCTGTTCCGCCGGCCGGGGACGGTCCGTGGGCAGTTCCAGGACGGGCGGGGCGTCGTCGAGCGCGCGCCGCCAGTAGTCCTCCTGGGTGCCGAGGTCGGCTTCGCGCTGGGCGCTCGCGTGGTCCGCGAACTGCACCGTGAGCGGCGGCAGGGGGTTCGGGGCGCCCGTGCCGAACGCCTCGTAGAGTTGCCCGAGTTCGTCCATCATGACGTTCATCGAGACGCCGTCGTAGATGCTGTGATGGAACGTCAGGAGCAGTACGTGGCGTTCGGGTCCCGTGACGAGGAGGCGGCCTCGGCCGAGCGGGCCCGCTTCGAGGTCGAACGGCTGCTGTGCCTCGTCGAGTTGGCGGGCGGCCACCCGCGCGTCCAAGTCGTCGACGGCGGTGAGGTCTTCGCGGGTCAGGGTGAATCCGGTGCCCGGTGGGTCGATGTGCTGATGTACGTCCCCTTGCGTGGCCACCAGCCTTGTCCGCAGCGTCTCATGACGGTCCGTCAGTGTGTCGAGGGCTCGGGACAGCAGGTCGGCGTCGAGCGGACCGGTCAGGGTGAAGGCGATCGTCTCGTTGTACGCGGCGTTCGCGCCCGGCAGCTGGGACAGGAACCACAGCCGCTGCTGGGCAAAGGAGGCGGGCCGGAGCCGCGCCCCTTCCTGCCGGTGCGGGGCCGATTCGGTGGACGCGCGGGGAGCGGGGGCAGGGCGGGGGGTGTGGTGCACCGGCGGTACCTGGCCTTCCCATCGGTGTGGGGCTGGGTGACATCGGGGCGCGACAAACCGGGATCACCGGGCTGCCGACGGTCCGGAAAGGGCGCGCTCGCCGTCGGGCGGACAGCGCGGGGAGGCCGCGCTCGCCGTCGAGCGGGTGCCGTGAAGAGGGGCAGGAGAGGTGGCGGGCGCGGGGCCGGCGGCCGGGACGCGCAGGGCCGCCGAAAGCGGCCCGGGGATTCGACAATTCGACGAACGAAATCGCTGGCCAATTACTTCGTCACGTCATTTTCCTGTTCCCTCAGATTCCCTTCCGGAACTCCGTGACGCGGTCGTAATCATCAATCACGGGCTCCGGGCATGTCAACACTTGATATTTCCCGGAGCCCCACCCGGGTGTCACCCTGAAAAAAGAATCCCGCGAAACTCCCATATGGGAGGAACGCCTGCACACCGTCACACAACTTCCCCCGCAGGAAGGCGAATCGGTGACATGGGCGGCCACACAGGCAAAGAGGACCACCTATTTCGGCAGTCGAACCGAATTGAATGTTTGAAAGCCGCACCGCTCGGCAGAGATGTCAGAATGGCCGCGCGCCGAGCGGCAGCGGAACCCCTGCAGCAGGGGGTCACGAAATGCAGCAAGAAGCCCTCGTCGGCGCACGACGAGGGCTCATGCACGATCGAGGGCAGCGCTCACCTGGCGCCAGGTACCCGTCACACCCCGGCGGCGTTCCCCTCGCCCGGCCGGATGAGCCGCTCGTCCGGGACGACCGCGACGCCGAGGATCTCGATCATCGCCTCCGGCTGCCAGAGCGCGGTGGTGCCGATGCCGGCCATCGCCGGGTAGACCGGGCCCGCGAGCTCGCGCCAGACCTTCCCGATCTCCTTGCCGTGCGCCTGGTAGTCGGGGATGTCGGTGAGGTAGATCGTCAGGCTGACCAGGTCCTCGGGGATGCCACCGGCGGCCCGCAGCGTGGTGAGCACGTTGCCGAACGCCTGCCGGAACTGCTCGACGATGCCTCCGGGGACGATCCGCATGTTCGCGTCCAGGGCCGTCTGTCCGCCCAGGTGGAGCGTGTTGCCGCTCAGGGTGCCGTGCGAGTAGCCGCTCGGTGCGGGGAGCGAGGGCGGGTTCACCGGGATCGGAGTCGTCATTGCGGGTTCCTCCTCGGACGGGCTGGTGCAGGCAGCGTAACTCATCTATTGACTGTTTTCGACGGTCGTGAAAATCTCGCTATATCGCCGACGCGGCTCGGCCCCTCCAGCCGCCGTCACCCCGAGCACCCGAGGGAGTACCGCCCATGAAGCTCGCCACCGTGGCCCACGAAGGCCGCACCACGGCCGCCGTCCTGGACGGCGACCGCTGGCGGGCACTGCCGGCCGACGACCTCTCCGCACTGCTGGCGACGACGTCCCCCGACCGTGTCGCAGACCTCGCCGAGGCCGAACTGCCGGGCGCCACCCCGGTGTTGCCGCTGCCGTCACCGCGAAAGGTCGTCTGCTGCGGACTCAACTACGCCGACCACATCACCGAGATGGGCCGCGAGCTGCCCGCGCACCCCACCCTGTTCGCCAAGTTCGCCGACACGCTGACCGGCCCCGAGGACGACCTGTTCCTCCCGCCCGGTCTCGACGTCGACTGGGAGGCCGAGCTCGCGGTGGTGGTCGGGGCCGAACTGAGGAACGCCGACCGCGACACGGCCGGACGGGCGATCGCCGGGTACACGGTCGCGAACGACATCAGCGTGCGGGACTGGCAGAAGCGCACGCTCCAGTGGTTCCAGGGCAAGGCCTGGGACCGCACCACCCCGCTGGGCCCGGTGGTGGTCACCCCCGACGAGCTGGACCCGGTCACCGGCGTCGAGGTGATCTGCCGGGTCGACGGTGTCGAGCGGCAGCGCGGCAACACGCGCACGCTGGTGTTCGACGCGGCCGATCTGCTCGCCTACATCTCGACCTTCACGGTGCTGCGTCCCGGCGACCTCGTGCTCACCGGCACCCCCGGTGGTGTGGGGTCGGGCATGACCCCACCGGTCCGTCTGGCCGACGGCGATCTCGTCGAGACCGAGATCCCGGGCATCGGCACCCTGCGCAACCGCCTCCGTCTCACCGACTCCAGGAGCTGATCATGGAACCCGATTTCTCCAAGTACGTCCTAGAGGGCGACAACTCCTTGTACGCCAACGAGTCCGGCCTGGTCGTACCGGTCGTGACCCGCGCGGGCCTGGAGGTCGGTGACACCGGCCAGTCATCCGGCGCCACCCGAATCTCCGGTGTCTCCGTCCAGCACACACCGGCCACCAAGCTGTGGTTCGGGAAGGTGAGCAACGAGTCGGGCTACCGCTCGGTGCCTCATCACCACGGCGAGGCGGAGACCGGCGGCTATGTCCTCTCGGGCCGGGCCCGGATCTATTTCGGCGAACGCTTCGAGGACTACCTCGACCTCTCGGAGGGCGACTGGGTCTTCGTCCCGCCGTTCATGCCGCACGTCGAGTGCAATCTCGACCGCAACAACCCCCTCACCTGGATGACGACCCGCACCCCGGAGAACATCGTGGTCAACCTGGAACAGGTGGCGGACGCCGACCTGCGCGACTGGCTGGACCGGCCGTGAACGACTTCCCGAGCACCGGCGCCGACTCCCGGAGCACCCGCACCGACATCCGGTCCGTCCCGACCTCGGCGGTCTTCACCGCCGCGCTCGCCCTGACCCCCGCCGAGCCCGAGCACTTCGACCTCGCCTTCACCGCGACCACCCAGCCCTGCCCCTGGCCCAAGGCCTACGGCGGCGACATGGTGGCCCAGGCCGCCGCAGCCGCGATGCGCTCGGTCGAGGGCAAGACGCTCCACTCGATGCACTCCTACTTCCTGCGGCCGGTCGACATCGGCGCCGAGGTCCGCTACGAGGTGGAACTGCTGCGCGACGGCCGCGGCTACGCCACCCGGCAGGTCCGCGGCTTCCAGAACGGCAAACCCGTCTACACCTGCCTCGCCAACTTCGCCGCGGGCGAGCCCGGTGCCACCTTCGCCGCCGAGCCCCCGGCCGGCGTCCCGGATCCCACCGAACTGCCCAGCTCGGCAACGTACTTGCGCGACACCACCGCTCCCCGGGGCACGATGACGGATACCTCCGAGGAGTACTGGAGCGGCGGGCGCAGCTTCGACATGCGGCACGTGCCCGGACCCGTGTACCTCACGGTCGAGGGTGAACGCGTTCCCCAACAGGCCGTGTGGGTCAGGCCGTTCGACGCACTGCGCCCCGTCGACGGCCTCACCGACGAGCAGCGCGACCTCGCCGCGCTCGCCTACGTCTGCGACTACACGATCCTCGAACCCGTCCTGCGCATGCTCGACCTGTCCTGGGCGCAGCCGGGAGTCGTCACCGCCAGCCTCGACCACTCGATGTGGTTCCACCGCCCGGGCCCCTTGGACGAATGGCTCCTCTACGCCCAGGAGGCCGTCGCCGCCGACTCCGGTCGCGGCCTCGCGGTCGGCCGCTTCTTCACCGCCTCCGGTACCCACCTGGCCACCGTCGCCCAGGAAGGCCTGATCCGCAGCTCTTGATTCCCGCGCAGCTCCTGATCCCTGCACGGCCCGCCCCGGCCCGCGGAAAGGAACCTCCCGATGGACCAGCTGGACCCGTTGGCTCTCTCGCCCTCCGCCTATCCGGACACCTTCGCCCGCGACCACCTTCCGCCACGCGCCCAGTGGCCGGTCCTGGAGTTCACCACCGACGACCTCCAGTACCCCGGACGCCTCAACGCCGGCACCGAACTGATCGACGTACCCACCGCCGCCTTCGGCGCCGACCGCCCGGCCCTGCGCACACCGGACGGCGAGGTGTGGACCTACGGCGAACTCCTGCGCCGCACCAACCAGATCGCCCACGTCCTCACCGAGGACCTCGGCCTGGTCCCCGGCAACCGGGTACTGCTGCGCGCCCCCAACAACCCCTGGATCGTGGCGTGTTGGCTCGCCGTCCTCAAGGCCGGCGGCATCGTCGTCACCACCATGGCGGCACTGCGGGCCCGTGAACTCACCCCGGTCGTGGAGAAGACCCGCCCGGCCGTCGCCCTCGTGGACCACCGATTCACGGCGGACGTGGAGGCCGTACGCGACGCGGTCCTGCCGGACATCAGGATCGTGGCGTTCGGCGGCGACACGCCCGACGACCTGACACGCCAAGTTACCTCGAAATCAGGGGAGTTCACGGCCGTCGACACGGCCGCCGACGATGTCGCCCTCTTCGGACCCACCTCGGGCAGCACCGGCGTACCGAAGATCACCACGCACTTCCACCGCGACATCCTGTCGATCGACAACACCTTCGGACGCCACACCCTGCGGCTACGGTCCGACGACCTCGTGTCGTGCACGGCGCCGCTCGCCTTCACCTTCGGGCTCGGCATCCTGGTCGTCTGCGCCCTGCGGGCTGGTGCGTGCGCGCTGCTGACGGAGGCGGTCGCGCCGGAGCCGCTGGCAGAGCTGGTCGCCGAGGCGGGGGGCACCGTGCTGGCGACCGCGCCGACGGCGTACCGGCAGATCCTCAAGGCCGGGAAGGCGGACCGGCTGCACGGTCTGCGCGCCGCGGTCAGTGCCGGGGAGCACATACCGGAAGAGGTGTGGCAGCAGCTCCACGAGGAGACCGGGATCAAGGTCATCGACGGCATCGGCGCCACCGAGATGATCCACATCTTCATCTCCGCCGCCGGTGACGACATCCGGCCCGGGGCGACGGGCAAACCCGTCCCCGGTTATCGCGCGACCGTCCTCGACCTCGACGGCGAGGAGGTCGGCCCGGGTGTCGAGGGGCGGCTGGCCGTGATCGGCCCCGTCGGCTGCCGCTATCTCGACGACCCGCGTCAGGAGAACTACGTCGTCAACGGCTGGAACGTCACGGGCGACACCTTCGTCCGCGACGAGGACGGCTACTTCTACTACCGCACCCGCACGGACAACATGATCGTCTCCTCCGGGTACAACATCGGCGGTCCCGAGGTCGAGTCCGCGATCAACACCCACCCGGACGTCGTCGAGTCGGCCGTGGTCGCCAAGCCCGATCCCGAACGCGGCTCCGTCGTCTGCGCGTTCGTCGTCCTGACCGAGGGGGTCGTGGGCGACGACGCCAAGGTCAAGGACATCCAGAACCACGTCAAGGCACAGCTGGCGCCGTACAAGTACCCCCGCGCGGTGCGCTTCTGCGACTCCCTGCCCCGCAACACCAGCGGAAAGCTTCAGCACTTCCTGCTGCGTCAGATCGTCGAGAAGGAGAACCAGGCATGAGGATCGCCATCGTGGGCGGCGGGCCGGGCGGACTGTACCTCGCCGCACTCATGAAGCAGCTCGACCCCGGCCATGACATCACCGTCTGGGAGCGCAACGCGCCCGACGACACCTTCGGCTTCGGCGTGGTCTTCTCCGACGAGACCCTCGGCGGCATCGAGAACGCGGACACCGTCGTCCACGACGCGATGGAGAGCCGGTTCGCCCGCTGGACCGACATCGACATCGAGTTCGACGGCCACCCCTTCACGGTCGGCGGCCAGGGTTTCGCGGCGATGGCCCGCAAGGACCTGCTGCACATCCTCCAGGAACGGGCCGCCGAACTCGGCGTCACGGTCCACTACCGCACCCTGGCCCCGGACGTCGACGAACTGCGCCTGTCCTACGACCTCGTGGTCGCGGCCGACGGCATCAACTCGGCAGTGCGCACCAAATACGCCGACGCCTTCGTCCCCTCGCTCGACCGGCGGACCAACAAGTACATGTGGCTGGGCACCGACCGGGTCTTCGAGGCCTTCCAATTCCTGGTCAAGCAGACCGAGTTCGGGACCATGCAGATCCACGGCTACCCCTTCTCCGACGGCGGTTCGACCTTCATCGTCGAGATGGCCCAGGACGTGTGGCGCAGGGCGGGCCTCGACTCGACGGAGGGCACGCAGTTCCCGCCCGGCGTCAGCGACGAGGAGTCCGTCGCCCGGATCCGCGAGATCTTCGCCGCCGAACTCGCCGGCCACAACCTCCTTACGAACAACTCCCGTTGGCTCAACTTCACGACGGTCCGCAACGAGCGCTGGCACCACCACAACGTGGTCCTGCTCGGCGACGCCGCCCACACCGCGCACTTCTCGATCGGCTCCGGCACCAAGCTGGCCATGGAGGACGCCCTCGCGCTCGCCGCGTGTCTGCACGAACACCCCACCGTGGACGAGGCGTTGACGGCGTACGAGACCGAGCGCCGTCCGGTGGTGGAGTCCACCCAGCGCGCCGCGCAGGCTTCCCTCGAGTGGTTCGAGAACATCGGCCGCTACGCCGACCAGGATCCCGCGCAGTTCTGCTTCAACCTGCTGACCCGTTCGCGCCGGATCACCTTCGACAACCTCAAGGACCGCGACCCGGGCTTCGCCGACCTGATCGAGCGCGGCTTCGCCGAGGCCCAGGGCGCGGCCGAGTCCGCCCCGGCGATGTTCCAGCCGTTCAGCATCGGCGGCCTGGAGCTGAAGAACCGGATCGTGGTCTCGCCGATGGACATGTACTCCGCCGTCGACGGAGTACCGGACGACTTCCACGTCGTGCACCTCGGCTCGAAGGCGCTCGGCGGCGCGGGCCTGGTGATGACCGAGATGGTCTGCGTCTCCCCCGAGGGCCGTATCACCCCCGGCTGCACGGGCCTGTGGAACGACACCCAGCGCGAGGCGTGGACGCGGGTCACCTCCTTCGTCCACGACCGCAGCACGGCGAAGATCGGCCTGCAGCTCGGGCATTCGGGCCGCAAGGGCTCGACTCGGATCATGTGGGAGGGCATTGACGAGCCTCTGCCCGAGGGCAACTGGCAGGTCATGGGCCCGTCCGCGCTGCCCTACGGCACGGGCTGCCACCAGCCGCGTGAGATGACGCGGGCCGACATGGACGCGGTCGTGGCCGACTTCGTGTCCGCCGCCCGGCGCGGCGCCGACGCGGGCTTCGACCTGCTGGAGGTGCACGCGGCCCACGGCTACCTGCTCTCCTCTTTCCTCTCCCCCACCTCCAACCGCCGCACCGACGAGTACGGCGGCGACCTGACGAACCGGCTGCGCTTCCCGCTGGAGGTCTTCGACGCCGTTCGGTCCGCCTTCCCCGCCGACCGCCCGGTGACGGTACGGATCTCCGCCACCGACTGGGTCCCGGACGGGAACACCGAGCACGACGCGGTCGAGATCGCGCGCGCCTTCGTGGCGCATGGCGCGGCGGCCGTCGACGTGTCGTCCGGTCAGGTCACCAAGGACGAGAAGCCGGCGTACGGCCGCTCGTACCAGACCCCGTTCGCCGACCGGATCCGGCACGAGGTGGCCGCTCCGGCGGGCGCGGCCGTGATCGCCGTAGGAGCGATCTCGTCGTACGACGACGTCAACTCGATCCTGCTCGCCGGGCGCGCCGACCTGTGCGCGCTGGGCCGCACACACCTGTACAACCCGCAGTGGACGCTGCAGGCCGCCGCCGAGCAGGAGTACCGCGGCCCGGGAGCCGACTGGCCGGCGCAGTTCGCGGCCGGCCGCCGCAAGCCGCCCACCTCACGGACCGACGCGGTACGTCCGCGCCTCGCGCTGCTGCGCGAGACCCCGCGGGACGCCGTGCACCTGCGCTGGACCCCGGGCAGGGCGGCGGGATGAGCGGCCCCCACGCCGTCCACAGCACCCGCGTGGAGTGGATCGACACCGACGCGGCCGGGATCTACCACAACACCACCGTCGTCCGGTTCGCCGAGGCGGCGGAGGCCGAGCTGATGCGGGCGTACGACATCCCGGGGTACTTCCCGGTGGCTCCACGGGTGCGCTACGAGGTGGAGTTCGAAGCGTCGATCCGGTTCGGCGAGGAGGTCGAGACGCGGGTCGAGCTGACCCGCCTGGGCCGGTCTTCGATGACCTTCCGCTTCGAGGTGTGGCGCGGCGCCTCCGGGGACGGGTCGCGCCGTCGCGCGGCCCGGGGCAGCTACGTCACCGTGCACGTCCCGGACAAGGAGACGGGCGGCAGCGCACCGTGGCCCGCCGCCTGGCGTGCGGCGCTGGGCGGGACGGGCACGGCGGCCGACCTGGCCGAACCGGACGCCCGTACGGCGCACTAAAATAATCCGATCATGACGGCAAGCGATCTCGTTGACGACAGCCCGGGCCAGCCCGCACCGCCGCGATCCCTGATCGTGACGGTGTACGGCCTCTACGCGCGCGAGGTCGGCGGCTGGATCAGCGTGAGCGCGCTGATCCGGCTCCTCGCCGAGCTGGACGTCGACGCCCAGGCGGTCCGTTCCTCCATCTTCCGGCTGAAGCGCCGCGAGATCCTGGTGGCCGAGCGCCGGGACGGCCGAGCGGGCTACGCGCTCTCGCCGTACGCCCGCTCCGTCCTGGAGACCGGTGACCGCCGTATCTTCGAGCGCCACTCCGCCACCGACGACGGCTGGGTCATCGCCGTCTTCTCGGTACCGGAGAGCGAACGGCAACACCGTCACCAACTCCGGTCCCGGCTGGCGTGGTTGGGCTTCGGCACGGTCTCCTCCGGGGTCTGGATCGCCCCCGCCCACGCCCTCGACGACACCCGCGACCACCTCCTGCGACACGGCCTGAACCAGTACGTCGACCTCTTCCGCGCCGACTACGTGGCCTTCGGCGACCCCGCCGAACAGGTGGGCCGCTGGTGGGACTTGGAGGCACTGCAGAAGCTCTACGACGATTTCGTCGCGGAGTTCACACCGATGGCCGGGCGTTGGGCCGGCGTCGGCAGGGGCGCGCTGTCCGACCAGGAGGCGTTCATCGACTACGTCCACGTCCTGACGGCCTGGCGCCGGCTGCCCTACCTCGACCCGGGCCTGCCCGACACCCTGCTCCCCGCCACCTGGTCGGGCACGACGGCCGCGGACCTCTTCGCCGCGCTCCGGAGCACCCTGGCGGATCCGGCCCACGATTTCGCCAGAGGGCTGCTGACCGAGAGTTCGTGATCTGCCGACATGCGGGACGGCAACTGACTTGGCAGCGCGCCTCTCATGGCGACCGGCCGGCCGAACAGGGTTCGAAAAAACGGCATGACCGGTCCGTAAAATAAGCTGCCACACACCGGGTAACGAGGATTCACCCGTCAAACGACCCGCAATGGGCCCTTCAACGAGTGACGAAGCGCCGTAGACTATACGAACTGGACGGTATTTTTAACGAGTTGAACAGCGCAGCTCTCCCGCAACGAAAGGCGCCGGCCCATGCCAGGACCCAAACAGGACCGGGCGATCCGTACCCGCCGTACCATCCTTGTCGCCGCGGCCAGCGTCTTCGAGGAGCGCGGCTACCAAGCGGCGACCATCAGCGAGATCCTCACCACCGCCAACGTCACCAAGGGCGCCCTGTACTTCCACTTCAAGTCGAAGGAACAGCTCGCCGAAGGCGTCCTGGCCGGACAGAACGACAACCTCGCCGTACCCGACCGCCCGTGCAAGACACAGGAACTCGTCGACACGGCCATGCTCCACGCGTACCACCTGCAGACCGACCCCATGGTCCGGGCCGGCGCCCGGCTCGCGCTCGACCAGCGTGCCGACGGCGTCGACCGCACCGGCCCGTTCCACCACTGGACCACCCTCGTCACCGACCTCCTCGACAAAGCCCGCAACCAGGGCGAACTCCTCCCCCACGTCAACCCGGCCGAGACGGCCGAGGTCCTCGTCGGCGCCTTCGCCGGCATCCAGGCGATGTCCCAGGCGACCACCGCCTACCAGAACCTCCCCCATGCCACCTCCGCGCTCCTGCGCCACACCCTTCCCTCGGTCGTGCACTCCTCCGTCCTCACCTCCCTCGACCTCACCCCGCTACGCGCCCTCGCCGTTCACGCCGAGATACAGAACGGCCCCTCCTGACTCCCGACGGGTGACAGCGGCCGAATCGTGCCGCCGCTCCATGAGGAACATGAGAATTTGTGTGATCCCGCTCCGGTTGGGCAGACGCCGCCGTTATGAGCACCCTCCAACGAAGCGCGGTAGACGAGGCCACCGGACAGAGCCCTGACGTAAGAGACGCGGGACAGGGTTTTGCGTCCGCGCTGCGCGGTGGTGGGCGGGTGGCGGGGCTGGACGGATTGCGGACGGTCGCCGTGGTGCTGGTGATCGTCTACCACGTGGAACCGGAGCTGGTGCCCGGTGGTTCGGTGGGCGTGGACGTGTTCTTCACCATCAGCGGGTTCGTCATCACCCGGCTGCTGGTCACCGAGTACGCCCGTAGCGGTCGTATCGGACTGTGGTCGTTCTACCGCCGGCGCTGGCTGCGGCTGATGCCGGCCCTGCTGGTGATGTGCGCGGTGACCGCCGTCCTGTCCGTGGCGTTCGCTCTGCCGCTGTTCCAAGGGGCATGGATGGCTGCGGTGCTGGCCGCGGGCTCGGTCGTCAACCTCGTACGGGCCGGGAGCGCCGGGACGTACTCCGACCTCACCGCGCCGCTCAGCCACACCTGGTCGCTGGGGGTGGAGGAGCAGTTCTATCTGGCCTGGCCGCTCCTCCTGCTGGTGCTGCTCCGGCACGCGAGGGCGCGCGCCGTGCTGGGCTGGGTCGCGGTGCTGTGCGTGCTGCCGGTGCTCTGGCGGAGCGTGCTGTGGGATCCCTCGGCGGCACACCGCATCTACAACGGCCCCGACACCCGCGCCGACCAGCTCCTCGTCGGCGCCCTGCTGGCCCTCGTGCTGGCCCGGCTGCGGGCCGACGACCCCCGGCTGGCGCTGCTGCGCCGCTGGGCGCGACGGCTGTGCCGGCCCGCGCTCGTGCTGCTGGGGCTGATCGCCTGGCAGATCCCGATCACCGAGGTCAGCGGATGGAACCCGGTCTGGTACACGGTGGGATTCCTGGTCGCCGCCGTGCTGACGGCCTGCGTGGTGGCCGCGCTCGACCTGTGTCCCGAGGCGTGGCCCACCCGTCTGCTCTCGCTGTCCGCGCCGGTGTGGATCGGACGCAACCTGAGCTACGGGATGTACCTGTGGCACTACCCCGTGATCCGGTTGCTGCACGACCTCGGTGTGCGCGGCGACCCGTTGCTCCCGGCCGGCCTCGCGGCGACGCTCGCCGCGGCTCTCGCCTCGTACGCCCTCGTCGAGCGGCCCCTGCTGCGCCGCGACCGGTTCCGCGTACGGCGGCTGGAACCGGTCGTCGTCCCAGGACGCTCACCGGCGCTTTGAGGGGCCCTCAGGTGTCGGCCACCGCGGCGCTCTGCACCTGCGCCCCCGTGCCGCCGAACCGTATGCCCTTGGCCTCCCGGCCCACGGCGCTCAGCACGATCACCAGGGTCAGGGCAGGTGTCACCGTCCACGCCATCGCCGCCGGATAGCCGTGCCGCTCGGCGAGGGCTTCCTGGATCGGCAGGTTGAGGGCGGCGATGAGGTTGCCGAGCTGGTAGGTGACGCCGGGGTAGAAGCCGCGGATCGTGTCCGGGCTCATCTCGGTCAGGTGGGCGGGGATGACGCCCCAGGCGCCCTGGACGCACAGTTGCATCAGGAAGGAGGAGAACATCAGCCAGCCCACGGCGGTGGACAGGACGAAGAAGGGCACCACGACCAGGCCGGCGGCTGCCGCGATCATGATCGTGCGACGGCGTCCCAGCCGCTCGGAGTAGGCGCCGAGCACCATGCCGCCGATGATGGCGCCGATGTTGTAGACGACGGCGATGGCGATCGCGGTGTCCGGGGACAGGCCCAGCCCCTTCTTGACGAAGGTGGGGTAAATGTCCTGGGTGCCGTGCGACATCCAGTTGAAGGCGGTCATCAGCGCGACCAGGTAGACGAAGCGCCGCAGGACCGCCGGGTTCTTGAACACCTGGTAGGCGGGCGTGCGGTTGAGCCGGACGCTCTTCTCCCACACCTCGCTCTCCTCCACCCGGGTGCGCACCCACAGTGCGACCAGGGCGGGGACGAGACTGAAGGCGAACAGCCCGCGCCAGCCGAAGGAGGGTTCGATACCGAAGAACGCGACGGCGGCGAGCAGATAGCCCAGCGAGTAGCCGCTCTGCAGCAGGCCCGACCAGAAGCCGCGCCGGTCGGCGGGGATCTTCTCCATGGCGAGCGCGGCGCCCAGGCCCCATTCGCCGCCCATTCCGATGCCGTACAGCAGGCGAAGCACCAGCAGCACGGCGTAGTTCGGCGCGAAGGCGCAGGCGAATCCGACGAGGGAGTAGAAGACCACGTCGACCATGAGCGGAGTGCGGCGGCCCTTGCGGTCCGCCCACAGGCCGAAGAGCAGCGCGCCGACCGGCCGCATCACCAGGGTGGCCGTGGTGAGGAAGGCCATGTCCGTGAGGGAGACATTGAAGTCGTCGGCGATCTCGCTGTAGACGAGGACGACGAGGAAGTAGTCGAAGGCGTCCATCGCCCAGCCCAGGTAGGCGGCGACGAAGGCGTTGCGCTGATCCTTGGTGAGACCCGCTGCCTGTTCCCGGACGGTCCGCAGCATGCCAGCCCTCCCTTGGTCCGCAGGTCAGGCTAGGTCGGGGTGCTGGGACGGGCAATGCGAGGACCGGCAAAACACCCGCCACAATTAGCCAAAGGGAACGTTTGGTTCGCCCATTTCACGGCGAACCGCCCCGAGTCAGACGGCGGTTGGTCCGTCCCGGAGCAGCTCGCCCAGGTGCCGCGCCGACGGGGCGCGGAACAGTGTCAGTTGCCGCGCTGTTCGCTCACGAAACCGTGCTCGCCCGGGCCGAGGCCCGACACGGTGACCGTGCCGTCGGCCACGCTCACGTCGCGGGTCGACGCGCGCCCGCCGTCCCAGAGCGTCCGTCGCCCGACGGACACCCGTAGCCCGCGCGCGTCGCCGGGCAGGGTGACCGAGCCCTGGGTGTGCTTGGGTACGCGGACGGTGAGCCGGAAGACACGCGCGCCGTTCTCCCACTCGACGCCCAACGGTCCTTGAGGCGTGGGGAGTTGACCCGTCGCCCAGGAGACACGGCCGGGCTGCGGGCGCACTTCCCAGGTGGCGTAGCCGGGCGAGGTCGGCCGGGCGCCGAGGAGGTTGTTGGTGAGCGCGGGCAGGACTCCGGTGGACCAGCCGTGCGCCATGCTGGTGTACGCGTCCTCGTACAGGGACCCGTTCGGGCCGATGCCCTCCCAGTTGGTGATGCCGGGGTCGTTCTTGTCCATCCAGCCGTACATCCGGCGGATCTGGTCGAGCGCCGAGTCGACCTGACCGGTCAGGAAGCGGGCCTCGATCTCCGGGTAGGAGGTGAAGGCGTAGACCCGCTGGGAGGCCTGGTCGAAGAGCGTGTCGTTGTCCATGAAGGCGTTGCCGTACGGCCGTTGCGTCGTCGCGTCGAGATGGGCGAGCGCGGAGGCGGCGCGGTCCGCGTCGGCGATACCGGTGACGACGGCGAGGGAGTTGCCGTCCTGTGCGTGGCGCACCGCACCGGTCGACGAGTCCAGGTAGGCGCCCGCGTCCGCGTCCCACAGCAGCGAGTTGACGGCCCGCGCGACCTTGTCCGCGCGCTCGCTCCACCGGGTGGCGTCGGCCGTCTGCCCCAGCAGCCGCGCCAACTGGGCGGCGTTCTGCAGCGCTTGGACGTAGAGCGCGTTGTAGTAGGTGACGCGGCCGGTGCGGCCGAGGAACGCGTAGTCGCCGTAACCGCCGGTCCCGTTGAGGCCCTTGCTGAGCAGACCCGCGTCGTCCGTGACGCTGGGGTACCAGGTGTCCAGGACCTTCAGGAGCGTGGGGTAGTAGCGCGTCGCGTACTGGCGGTCCCCGGTGTAGAGAACGTAGTCCCAGCTGCAGGTGACCCAGTACAGCGGATAGTCGAAGAGGGGCAGGGTGTAGTTGCCGATGGAGGCGGGCGGTATCCAGCCGTCGGCGCGCTGGTGGTCGGCGAGGTCGGCCAGGACGTTGCGGGCCGCGGCCGCCGCGTCGTCGTGGGTGAGGTAGAGGGTGCGCGCCGAGACGGCGAGGTCGCCGACGTACGGGTCGCGGTCGCGCTTGGCGCCGTCCTGGAGGACCGGCTTCCCCTCCAGCGTGGCACTCCAGGCGTTGCGCGGGTCGACGTCGTCCTGACGGAAGGTGTCGGTGACCAGTTCGTTGGTGTATGCGGCGCCGTACCAGTAACGATTCAACTCGTCGTCGGAGCACAGGAACCAGCCGCGGTAGGTGCTCGGTGTGCCCACGTACGCGGTGAACTGGAGGGCCACGGAGTCGATTTCCACCGTCCCCCAGGGCTGCGCGGCGGGGCTGTCGGAGACGAGCGCGTCGAGGCTGATCTTGAGGTAGCGGAATCCGTGGAGTCCGTCCGCGAAGACCTTGTCGCCGGCCTGGAAACCTTTGCGGTCGGTCCAGTTGGCGCCCTTCGCGGGTACGGCGAACTGGTCCGTGCCCTGTCCGGCGCCGCCCGCCTGGTCGGAGCGGGTGAAGTCCGAGCGGTCGGTGAGGAATTGGCGGGTCTCGGAGAACGCGACGCGCACACCCGGGGAGTTGGTGGAGGCGGAGGTGAACCTGATCTGCGGATATCCGACCACGACCTTGCCGAAGTCCACCGTGACGCTGGGCACGGGGATCGGCTCGACCGGCGCGGGCCAGACCTCGTTGATCCGGGTGAAGTTGCCGTGCGAGGTGTCCTGTGCGTGGGTCACGGTGATGCGCACGCGGTCGGTGCCGACCGGCTCCGTGAACGGAACGGCCCTCTGCACCGCGTCGTCGCCCGCGACCGTCGCGGCGGTGTGCCAGTCGCCGTCGCGCCAGACGTCGACGGTGTAGTCGGTCGGTACGCCGTCGCTGTTGGAGATCACCGTGATGCCCTGCAGGGTCGTGACCTGCGGCGCGACAATGGTGAGGACGTCGGGGAACACCCCGAGGGTGTCGTCGTTCCAGAAGGTGTCGGGGTTTCCGTCGATCGCGTTGGAGGCGTCGTAGGTGCGCGGCTGACCGTCGTTGCCGTTGTTGCCGGCGTGTGCCGAGGAGGCCTCGGCCGTGGTGCCGGCGGGCCAGGCGGGGGCCGCCGCGGGCTGCGGGCGCCGCAGGACCGATCTGGAACCGCCCGGCTTGAGAAGCGCATTGGGGTTCTTCACGTCTCCGGTCGACGCGACGATCCGCACCGGCCGGACGGTGCGCGAGGACGGCCCCTGGACGTAGCGATGCCAGCCGCCGGCGCGGCGCGGCACGCTGCCGGTGGGTGAAGCTGAGGCTTCGGCGGCCGGGAGCGCCTCCGCCGTGGGAAGCCCGGTCGAGAGGGACACCGCGGTGAGTCCGACGGTGCCGGCTGCGGCCAGAGCTGCGCGACGGGAAATGCCTTCGTTCGGTGTGCTGTTCAGCGCCATGCTGTCCCCTTGTGCGGCAGTGGATTGAATCGTTTCACTGGGCAGCTGCGTGGTGACGCTATCTCGAACACCGGATGCGCGTACAGCGTTGGGACAGAAGTTGTTCGAGGCGTCGACAGTGGGGTCGGCAGGTGTCGGTGGAGTCGTCCGGGGCCCGCTTCCGGCCGCCACCGGATCGCTCTCGCGCAGACAGAATGCTGACCGGTCGCTGACAGGATCCTCATATCTGGCCGGGATGTTGATGCCATGTCCTCCTTCACCGTTCCTCGGCGCCACGGCGTCACCGGTCCCGTGCTGACGGTCCTCGCGTCCGGCACGGCCCTCCTCCTGGTCGCCTCCTGCGGCGACGGCGGGAAGGGCACCCGCGACGAAGGCGTCGCCTCCCTCGCCACTCCTTCCACCACCGCCGGAAGGACTGCGGACCCGAACGCCGGTCACGTGCGGATCCGTCTCGACGACAACCCGCAGGACACCAACAGGCTCTGGGACGCCTGGACGGGCTGCCTCCACCGACATGGGGTGCCCGCCGGCAGCAAACCCGTCGCCGACAGCCCGGCACTCAAGGCATGCGAGTCGACATACCCACTCCAGCCGGTGGAGATGGACCCGGCGAAGAATCCCCGCTACGGCGACGGCGTGCGCGCCATGGTCAAGTGCATGAACAGTCACGGGATCAAGAGCGTGGTCTCCGACGGGAATTGGGGACCGGCCGGCGGTGACAGCATGAACCTGCCCGACTTCGACAAGTACAAGGTCGAATGCCAGGTCAAGTCCTTCGGCGGCAACGGCTGACCGACTCGTGGCCGCCACACGCCCGATCCCGCCGACCCCTCGGGCCGCCGTACGACTTTGGTCGCTCGTGGCAGCGACGAACGGTGGCTGTGCGCGCGGGTGTTGATGTCTACCGTTGGCGCGTGGACGTGAAGACGAAGGCGCGCGAGGTCCGGAAGCAGTTGGGGGCGGCACATCTGTGGTCCCGGCGGCAGATCGTCGGCGAGACGGTGCTGGCCGTCCTACTGGGCCTGTTCGCGATGCTGAGTTTCGCCGACAGGGGCCTGCCGCTGATGATCGCCGCGGCCGTGACCGCCGCGGTGCTCTCGCTGCTGCGGCGGCCCTTCCCGGCGACCGTGCTGGTTCTCACCGGTGCGATCGCCGGTGCGCTCGGCACTTTCGGGGTCGTGCTGATGGCCGCGAGCTGGTCGGCGGGGGCGCGGATCGAGGCACCGCGGCGGGCGCTCGCCCTGTTCGCAACCACCTTCGTCCTGTTCACGGGGCTGTCCGTCAGCCGAGCGCCCTTCAACGTGTTCGCGGCGCAGTCACTGGTGTTCACCTCGCTCGCGTTCCTGGCGACGACGGTCCTGCCCGGTCTCACCAGTCGATACCGCGCCCAGCGGCGCAGGCTGGTCCATGCGTTGCACGAGCACAACGCCCAGCTGCTGCGCGAGCGCGAGATCATCGCCTCCCACGCCCGGCTGCGCGAGCGGCAGCGCATCGCGCAGGACATGCACGACAGCCTCGGCCACCAACTGGCGCTGATCGCCGTCCACACGGGTGCCCTGGAGGTGGACCGGAACCTGACGGACGGACAGCGGGAGGTGGTCGGCGTCCTGCGGGAGGCGTCCGTGGCCGCGATGCACGAGCTCCGCGAGGCCGTCGGCATCCTGCACGACGGCACACCGGACCGGGCCCGGGAACAGGAGCCCGACCCGGAGCCATCGGCCCGGGGCGTCGCGGGGATAGCCGGCCTGGTGGCGGCCTCGCGGGGTGCGCACTCGGCCGTCGAGCTGCGGCGGGCCGGTGAGGCAAGGCCGCTGCCCCCCGCCGCCGATCACGCGGCGTACCGGATCGTGCAGGAGGCGCTGACCAATGCCCTGAAGCACGCGCCGGGGGCCTCGGTCGCCGTCGAGCTGCGGTACGAGCCGGACGCCCTGGTGGTCGAGGTGGCCAACGGTCCGACACCCGTGACGACCGGCGGCGGACGGCACCCGGTGATCAGCGGCGGTCAGGGCCTCACGGGACTTCAGGAGCGGGCCCGGCTGGTCGGCGGCATGGTGCATACGGGCTCCACGTCCGAGGGCGGGTTCCGGGTCGCGGGCGTTCTGCCGTACGGTTCCCCGCCGCGTGCGCCTGGCGGGGACCCGCGGCGAGCGGACCCCGTGCGGAAGGGAACGACGTTCGTCGACGGGTCGAACGACTTCCGGGGGCAGAGCGAAGGGGTGGTGCCCGGCGACGGTGGTGCGGACATCGACTGGTCCGGTGCGCCGGACAGGCAGAAGGAGTTCGACATCGCCATGGGACGCAAGGGGAAAGGCTTCGTGATCGGGTGCAGTGCCGCGGCAGTGATCTTCCTGGTTCTCGGGGTGCTGGCCGTCGTACTGATCGTCAACCTGGTGGAGAAGGAGTCCGACAAGATCATGATCCAGCCGTCCGTCTACGACTCCGTGAGGGTCGGGGACACCGAGACGGCTGTGCGGGACAGGTTGCCGCACGGCAAGTCGTTCCTGGCCGGGGCCATCGACGACGACCAGGCGCCCGCCGTGCCGCGGGGAGCGACGTGCGCGTCGTACCTGTCGACGGAGGACTGGCCGAACGAGGGGGACAAGATGCCCGCCTACCGCTTCTGCTTCAAGGACGGCAAACTGATCGAGAAAAAGGCCTACTTGGTCAAGTAGCGGCCATCACCGCACGTCCCCGCAGGAGAGTTGTGATCAGAGTCCTCGTCGCGGATGACGAACCGCTCATCCGGGCGGGCATCAGGATGATCCTCACCTCCGCCGACGACATCGACGTGGTGGCGGAGGCGGCCAACGGCCGCGAGGCCGTCGACCTCGTCCGCGCCCACTCCGTCGACGTGGCCCTGCTGGACATCCAGATGCCCGTACTGGACGGGCTGTCCGCACTGGCCGAACTGCGGCGAGCGGCACCGGCCGTACGTCCGCTGATCCTGACGACGTTCGGCGAGCGGGAGAACGTACTGCGTGCGCTGAGCCAGGGAGGCGCCGGGTTCCTGCTGAAGGACTCGGCGCCGGCCGAACTGATCCAGGCGGTGCGGGCGGCTGCGGCCGGGGACGCGTATCTGTCGCCGGCCGCCACCCGCCATGTGGTCGACTCGCTCGCCTCGGGGCCGGCCGCGGCGCGCGGCGAGGAGGCTCGGCGGCGTCTGGAGACACTGAGCACCCGCGAACTGGAGGTGCTGGCGCTGCTCGGTGAGGGCCTGTCGAACGCCGACGCGGGCGAGCGGATCCATGTGAGCGAGGCGACGGTGAAGACGTACGTCAGCCGGATCCTGACCAAGCTGCGCTGCGAGAACCGGGTACAGGCGGCGCTGCTGGCACGGGACGCGGGGCTGGAGCCCGGCTGAGGCGCCCAGCACCTTGCAGAGCTCCGGGGCACCGGCCTTGGCGTGGTACGGCCGGGCCGCGAGGTGTGGCCGACGAAGTCTTCGGCGCTACCTGAATGAATTCAATGCTCAAGTGACTGGCGAGCCGAAACTACCGCGGGGACCTGGTCGGCGCCTCGCTCTGGCCTACGAACAGCTGGAGATCGACGGCGAGTTGCTCTCGGGCGGGCTGGTGACGGTGGCGTCCGGCAGGGACCGGCACCAGGACATGAGCGCCATCCGGAACCGGCACGCGGCTCTGCACGTGGCACGACTGCGGCCAGGGCAGCAGGTGGTCCTGCCCGAGGCGCCGTATCTGCACCTGTTCGTCGCCCGCGGCTCGGTGGAACTGGAGGGCACCAGCAGGCTCGACGAGGGCGACGCCGTGCGTTTCACCGCCACGGGTGGACACCGGGTCGACGCGACCGGCCCCTCGGAGATCCTCGCCCGGGAGATGCACGCCACGTTCGAACTGTGACGCCCCGGGGCCCATGTACGGCACGCCCCTTACGACTTGAGGTCGATGCGGCTCAGGTGGCCGGACAGTGCCACGGCGCCCCCGCCGAGCGAAGTCGAATGCCCGCAGTGCCATCACGCCTTTGAACCCGGTGCGATCCGCCCGGTCGACGCCGGTGTGATCCGCTGGTCGGCCGAAGAGCTGGCCTGGTCGCCTCACGTACCTGGGTGTGCCGGAGATTCGGGACGCGGACGGGACCTGCTTCCTCGTCGGAAAGTGAGTTGCCCGGCCCGGGTCCCACCTGGGTAGGGTCGGGCGGTGCCCGAGTTGCAGCGGCTGCGCGCCGATCACGCCCCGGCGGTCCTGGCCTTCGAGTTGGCGAACCGCGACTACTTCGCCGCCTCCGTCTCCGACCGCGGCGACGACTACTTCGCGCACTTCACCGAAGAGTACGAGTCCCTGCTGGCCGAGCAGGAGGCCGGTGTCTGCGCCTTCCATGTGCTCGTCGACGAGGACGGCTCGGTGCTCGGCAGGTTCAACCTGTTCGACGTCGTCGAGGGCCGTACCGCCGACCTCGGCTACCGGGTGGCGCAGCATGTGGCCGGGCGCGGTGTGGCGACCGCGACCGTCGAGGAACTGTGCCGGCTGGCGGCCACACGGCACCGTCTGCGTACGCTCCGGGCGGCCACCTCGGACGCGAACATCGCGTCTCGGAAGGTGCTGGCCAAGGCCGGGTTCGTCCCGGTCGGCCCCGCGCTCCCGGCCGAGATCGGCGGCAAGCAGGGCACCTGGTACGAGCGCGCCCTCACCCCAGCAGACTGAGCAGCGCCGCCGCGGGCAACGGCAGGCGGGTGTGCCCGCGCGGCCCCGTCACCCGGGTCGCGGTCAACAGCGAGTTCAGGACCGCCTCTTCCACGGCGTCCAGTACCGCGCCGAAGAGGACGTCGAGCCCGGCATCGGGCACCACCGCCGGTCCGGCGGGCGTGCCGAGGGAGCGGGTGCCGAACGCGAGGCCGTAGTCGCCGCTGCCGTGGCCGTAGCCCGCACCGACCCTGGCCAGCGAGTAGACGGCGCGGCGGGCGAGCCGGGTGAGCTGGCGGGAGTCGAGGGGCGCGTCGGTCGCGGCCACGATCATGCAGGAACCGGTCTCCGGACCGGGATCGGATTCCTCGGCGGGGACGCCCACGTCGGCGGGAGTGACCGTACGGCCGCGTACCCGGAGCGTGCCGGCGAAGTTGGCCTGCACCAGCACCCCGAGCATCGTCTCCCGGCCCGCGAGCGGTACGCGTCGTGACGAGGTGCCGATGCCGGCCTTGAAACCGAGCGCGGCCGTCCCGGTGCCCGCGCCGACCGAACCTTCGGCGACCGGTCCGGCGGACGCGGTGTCGAGTGCGGCGCGGACGTGTTCCTCGCGGACCGGACGCGACCGGATGTCGGACAGGAGACCGTCGTTGCACTCCCCCACCACCGGGTTCACGCTCCGCGCCTCCGCCCCCTCGGGCCGTTCCAGCACCCAGCCGACCAGGGCGTCCGCGACCCGGAAGGCGGACAGGGTCGAGGTGAGCAGCACCGGGGTTTCGAGGGCGCCGAGTTCGGTGATCTGCGTGGTGCCCAGAAGTTTGCCGTAGCCGTTGCCCGCGAACACCCCGGCGGGCAGCGGGGTCGCGGGTCCCACTCCCCCGGGCACGATCGCGGTGACACCGCTGTGCACGTGCGGCGGGTGGATCAACGTGGTGTGCCCCACCCGGACGCCGGGCACGTCCGTGATCGCGTTGTGCGTGCCGGTGGGCAAGTCACCGATACCGAGCCCGAGTTCACGGGCTCGGCGGGACACGTCGGGCGCCGGCGGGACGGGGTGGGGCGACTCGGGCATGGCCAGACACTACGACAGCACCGGTCGCGTCGGCGGGCAGCGGTCGTCCGCCTGCCGCCCCTCGCCGCAGGTCAGCCTGCGGCGAGGAGTTCGAGGGTGTCGATCACCCGGTTGGAGAAGCCCCACTCGTTGTCGTACCAGGCGACGACCTTCACATGGCGGCCGTCGACGCGGGTGAGGGCCGAGTCGAAGATCGACGAGGCCGGGTTGCCGGTGATGTCGGAGGATACGAGCGCGTCCTCGGAGTACTCCAGGACGCCCGCGAGGGGTCCCTCGGCCGCGGCGCGATAGGCCGCCAGCACGTCTTCGCGGGTCACGTCGCGGGAGACGGTGGTGTTGAGCTCGACGATCGAGCCCACCGGCACGGGTACCCGGATCGAGTCGCCCGACAGCTTGCCGTCGAGGTTCGGCAGGACGTGACCGATCGCCTTGGCGGCGCCCGTCGTCGTCGGCACGATGTTGACCGCGGCGGCACGGGCACGGCGGGCGTCGCGGTGCGGACCGTCCTGGAGGTTCTGCTCCTGCGTGTAGGCGTGCACCGTGGTCATGAAGCCGTGCTCGATACCGGCGAGTTCGTCGAGCACCGCGGCCAGTGGTGCCAGCGCGTTGGTCGTGCAGGAGGCGTTGGAGACGACCGTGTGCACGGCCGGGTCGTAGGCGTCGTTGTTCACCCCGAACGCGAGCGTGACGTCGGCGCCGTCCGAGGGCGCGCTGACGAGCACCTTGCGCGCGCCCGCGTCGAGGTGGACACGGGCGGCCTTGGCGGAGGTGAAACGGCCGGTGGACTCAAGGACGAGGTCGACATTCAGCTCGGCCCAGGGCAGGTCCGCCGGTTCGCGCTCGGCGAGCACCTTGATGCGCCGACCGTCGACGACCAGGGTGTCCCCGTCGACGGAGACAGGGCGGCCGAGCCGGCCGGACGTCGTGTCGAAGGCAAGAAGACGCGCCAGGGTGGCGGGCTCAGTCAGGTCGTTGACGGCGACGACTTCGAGAGAGCTGTCACGTTCGAGCAGCGCGCGCAGCACGTTGCGTCCGATGCGGCCGAATCCATTGATGGCGATGCGAGTCATAAGTGGTGTCCCTTCGGTTCCACTCCAGGCTCGCGCGCGGCAACCGTCGGTGACAGTGGCGCGATCGCCACGGTTCAAAAGGATCTCGCCAGGGCGGTCGCAGGGCCTTCACCCAAGGCCGTCGCGGGGCCTCGGCTACTCCCCCTGGGCGAAGGTGCGCCGGTACTCGCTCGGTGTGGTGCCGAGCAGGCGGTGGAAGTGCAGCCGGAGGTTGGCGCCGGTACCGAGGCCGACGTCGGCGGCGATCTGCTCGACGCTGCGCTCGGACCGTTCGAGCAGTTCGCGGGCCATGTCGATGCGGGCGCGCATGATCCACTGCATCGGTGTGTAGCCGGTCTCGTCGACGAAGCGCCGGGAGAACGTCCGCGGCGAGACCGCGGCCTGCCGGGCCAGTGTTTCCAGGGTGAGGGGCTCGCCGAGCCGGTGCAGCGCCCACTCACGGGTGGCGGCGAACCGCTCGCCGAGCGGCTCGGGCACGCTGCGCGGCACGTACTGCGCCTGGCCGCCGCTGCGGTAGGGGGCCGCGACCAGGCGCCGGGCGGCATGGTTGGACGCGGCCACTCCGAGGTCGCCGCGCAGGATGTGCAGGCAGAGGTCGATGCCGGAGGCGGCGCCCGCCGAGGTCAGCATGCTGCCCTCGTCTACGAACAGGACGTTCTCGTCAACTTTGACGAGTGGGTACTTCGCCGCGAGGGCCCGCGTGTAGTGCCAGTGGGTCGTCGCCCGTTTGCCGTCGAGGAGTCCTGTGGCGGCGAGCGCGAAGGCCCCCGTGGAGATCGCGGCGAGCCGGGCGCCCCGGTCGTGGGCGGTGATCAGCGCGTCGAGGACGGCCCGCGGCGGGTTCTCGCGGTCCGGGAACCGGTAGCCGGGGACGAAGACGATGTCGGCCCAGGCCAGCGCGTCGAGGCCGTCGGCGACGTGGTACGACAGTCCGTCTCCGCCGGTGACCAGCCCGGGGGCCGCACCGCACAGCCGCACCTCGTACGGCATGCTCGCCCGGGTCGTGAAGACCTGCGCGGGGATACCGACGTCGAGCGGCTTGGCGCCTTCGAGGACGAGGACGGCGACACGGCGGAGGCGGGCGGCTGACACGCCGACAGCGTACGCAGAGGTACGGCCGCCCGGTCGCGAGGACCCGGGAAGGACCAGGTCAGACCTTCCAGGAGCGCAGCTGGTCGGCGACGGCCACGACCCCGACACGAGTGTCACGGATCTTGCGCACGAGCTCGGAGAGCGCGCCGTAGGGCGGGTCGATGCCCTCGCCGGACTGGCCCATGTACTGGGCGGCGACGAACGCGGCGTACAGGCTGTTGCGGTGCGGCAGCGGCTCCAGGCGCACGATGGTGTGCATGAGCGCGGCGGCCCGCCAGGCGGCGTCCGGATCGGCGGCGGCGAGGGTCGGCAGCTTGGTCTTGTGGCGTGCCACGGCGGCCAGGAGCGCGGAGTAGTCCGAGACCGACATGTCCTCGTCGGAGAGGGCGGCCTCCTGGACGTCGAGCAGCCAGGAGACGTCGATGTACAGGTGCATCAGGCGGCCGCGGCCCCACCGCGCTCGGAAGGCGGCACCTCCTCGGGGAAGGCGTCGTCGAACTCGCCGCGCAGCCGCTCGGCCCACGCGGACGCGCCGGCGACGAACCGGCCGCGCTGCATCTCGCGGACGCCGAGGTCGTGCAGGTACTGCTTGAGGCTCTTGCCCTCGGCCGCGGCAGCGGCGCGCACCCCGTCGAGTTCCTCTTCCGTGAAGGACACATTCAGTGATGGCATGCGTCGATGGTACCTAGTTGGTGCCATGGGTGCGAGAGGCCTTGCCTCCTCGTTGTCCGCGGTCCCCGGGACCGGATCGCGGAGGTCGGCGCCTAGGCTGCGGGGATGATCTCTCGCGACTATCTCTTCGACATGTTCTCGCTGGACGGCCGGGTGGCCGTGGTGACGGGCGGCAGTTCCGGCATCGGCCGGGCGGTCGCCGGGGCGCTCGCGCGGGCGGGGGCCCAGGTCGTCGTAGTGGCCCGCAAGGAGGAGGAACTGGCCGCCACCGTCGACGAGTTGGTGGCGGAGGGGTGCCGGGCGGCCTGGGTGAGCGGTGACCTCGGGACGCGGGACGGGGTGCGTGCGGTGGCGGAGGCCGCGGCCGAGGCGTTCGGCGAGCCGGACATTCTCGTGAACAGCGCCGGGATCAATCTCCGCCCGCCGATGGGCGAGTTGGGCGAGGACGTGTGGGACACCACGATGGCGGTGAACCTGGAGGCGCCCTACCTCCTGGGGCAGCGCTTCGGGCCCGGCATGGCCGAGCGGGGCTTCGGGCGGATCATCCACATCACCTCCCAGCAGGCGCACCGCGCGTTCGTGCAGAGCGGTGCCTACGGGGTGTCCAAGGGCGCGCTGGAGTCGCTCGCCCGGTCGCAGGCCGAGGCGTGGTCGCCGTACGGCGTCACCTGCAACACGCTGGTGCCGGGGTTCGTGATGACGCCGCTCAACGCGCGGCTCTCGAACGACCCGGAGAAGGTGGCGGCGCTGGCCGCCCGAACGATGGTCGGGCGCAACGGACTTGCCGAGGACTTCGCGGGCGCAGCGGTGTTCCTGGCGAGCCGCGCCTCCGCCTATGTCACCGGTCAGTCCGTCTTCGTCGACGGCGGGTTCTCCGTGCACTAGCCCAACACCCTGTGGACGTAAGCGAGTTGGAGATCACGCCACGACCGTCATGGCACACTGCTGGCCGACGGATCGCAGGAGGAGCGACATGGCAGCTGCCGGATTCAGCGCGGACGGCATCGACACCAGCAGGCCCCAATCGGCCCGCATGTACGACTACTTCCTCGGCGGCAAGGACAACTACCCCGTCGACTGGGAAGCCGCGGAAAAGGTCATCGCGTTATTCCCCGCCGTCCGGCACATGGCCCGGGTGAACCGCGATTTCATGCACCGGGCGTCCGGACTGCTGGCAGGCCGGGGAATCCGTCAGTTCCTCGACATCGGTACCGGAATACCCACCCGGCCCAACCTCCACCAGGTCGTCCAGGCCGTCGATCCCGGCGCCCGTGTGGTGTACGCGGACAACGACCCGATCGTGCTGAGGCATGCCGAGGCGCTTCTTCACAGCACGCCCGAGGGCAGCACGACGTACATCCAGGCCGATGTGAGAGAGCCGGGAAAGATCCTCGCGGCGGCGAGGGAGGTGCTGGACTTCGAACAGCCCGTCGCCCTGTCCCTGGTGGCCCTGCTGCACCTGGTGGCCGACGAGGACCGTCCCCATCGCATCGTCGCCGAACTGCTCGCCGCACTGGCCCCCGGCAGCTACCTCGCCCTCTCCCACGCGACCGGCGACTTCGATCCCGAGACATGGGAACGGGTCGTCGAGGTCTACCGCAAGGGCGGCACACCCGCGCAAGTACGGTCGCGCGCCGAATTCACCGCATTCTTCACGGGACTTGAGCTCGTCGACCCCGGCATAGAGCTCGCGGCACACTGGCATCCCGAACTCGGGGAGCGGCAGAGCGGGAGCGAACAGATCCCGTTGTACGTCGGAGTCGCCCGCACAGTGTGACGGACCGAGCGCGGGGCTCTCCTCGATCAGCGCGCTCTCCGCGGCGAGCCGGTCATCCAGGCGGCTATCTGCGAGCGCGACAGCAGGCCGAGTCTGTCGAGGATGCGCCGCACGTGCCCCTCCGCGGTGCGGGTCGAGATGACGAGGGACGCGGCCCGCGGCCACGTCCTCGCCTGGCTCTCCGGCGGGGGCACCGGCATCGTACGGATCAACGGCCCCGCCACCCCGTGGTACGAACGGGACGTGGCCGCCCTCGCCGGACACCCGCGCACGGTGATGCTGCCGAAGGCCGAACGGCCGCACCAGATCGGCGACTTGCCGGCCCGGCTGCCCCGGGATCGGTGATCGTCCCGCTGCTGGAAACGGCGGCCGGAGTGCTGGACGCCCGCGACGTCTGCGCGGTGCCCGGAGTGATCCGGGCCGGCTTCGGCAGCGTCGACCTGGCGGCCGAACTCGGCGTCGACCCCGACGACCCGACGGCACTGGCCTGCACCCGCTCCCAGTTGGTGCTCGCGTCGGCCGCGGCCGGGTGGCGCCCCCGCTCGACGGGGTGACGACAGCGCTGGACGACGAGCGTGCGCTGGTGGCCGACGCCGAACGGGCGGCGGCCCTGGGGTTCACCGGCAAAGTCTGCGTCCATCCCCGTCAAGTACGGCCGGTGAACGCTGCGTTCACGCCGTCGGACGAGGAACGCGAGCAGGCCCGCGCGATCGTCCGGGCCTCGGCCGACCGTGCGGCCGACGGAGCGGTCACCGTGGTGAACGGCCGCATGGTCGACCGACCGGTCCTCGAACGGGCCCCTCGCCTGCTGAACCGCCCGTAGCGGCACGGCAGTTCCGGCCGGCGTTCCTCCTCCGAGTTGCTCCCGTACCTGTGGGCACGGGGGCTGCCGGGAACTGGATCCTCCCAAGAGCGAGGTCGACTCCGCCCGCCTCAACTACTGTGACTCCGCATGATCGAAGCCGAGATCGAGATCAGCGAGGACCTGGTTCGCGCCCTGTTGCGGGAACAGCATCCGGACCTGGCCGAGCTACCCGTCCGCGAGGTGGAGGGCGGCTGGGGCAACCAGATGTGGCGCCTCGGGGACAGGTTGGCCGTCCGGATGCAGCGGATGGACAGACTCCCCGATGCGCAGTTCAAGGAGCGCCGCTGGCTGCCGGTGCTGGCTCCGCATCTGCCGCTTCCGATCCCGACCCCGGTGCGGAACGGGGCACCGTCCGAGCGCTTCCCCAAGATCTGGACCGTCATGACATGGGTCGACGGCACGCCGCTGGACCGCGGCTCCCTCACCCGCGGCGACCACGCGGCCGACACGTTGGCGTCCTTCCTCAAGGCGCTGCACGCGGAGGCGCCCGCCGACGCGCCGGGCGCCTCGGACCACGGCGCTCACCCCAGAGAGTGCACCGACGGCTTCGAGCACTTCCTTCGGGAGGTGGACCTCGGCCGCTTCGCCGAGGACGACATCCGGGCCGTGTGGGACGACGCGGTGGCCGCACCCGAGTGGGAGGGACCGCGGATGTGGGTGCACGGTGACCTGCATCCCGCGAACGTGGTCGTCGCCGAAGGCACGCTGGCGGGCATCGTCGATTTCGGCGCGCTCTTCGCCGGCGACCCGGCTTGGGACCTCGCGGCTGCCTGGCTGCTGCTCCCGGCGGGTGGCGCCCCACGTTTCTTCGACGGCTACGCGCGGGCGGACGAAGCCGCGGTACGTCGGGCGCGCGGGCTGGCCGCGATGAAGAGCCTGTTCTTGATGCTGATGGGCCAGAACGGGGACCGCGGGCTGCCTGGCGGCAAGCCGAACTGGGGACCGGCGGGCCGGTCGGCACTTGATCGTGTCCTGAAGGGCCTGTGACGCCGGGCCCCGCGGCGCGGACATGGGAATCAATCGTGCCTGCCGAACGCTCTGGCCTGCGTGAAGAAGATAGGTTTCCTTTCGTTCGGTCACTGGTCGCCGAGTCCGCATTCCCAGACCCGGTCCGCCGCCGACTTCCTGCACCAGTCCATCGACCTGGCGGTCGCCGCCGAGGAGCTGGGCGTGGACGGCGCGTACTTCCGCGTGCACCACTTCGCCCAGCAGGCGGGCAGCCCCTTCCCGCTGCTCTCGGCCATCGGCGCGCGGACCTCGAAGATCGAGATCGGCACCGGTGTGATCGACATGCGCTACGAGAACCCGCTGTACATGGCGGAGAACGCGGGCGCGGCGGACCTCATCTCCGGCGGCAGGCTCCAGCTCGGCATCAGCCGTGGTTCACCGGAGCAGGTCGTCGACGGCTGGCGCTATTTCGGCTACGCGCCCGCGGAGGGTGAGACCGGTGCGGACATGGCCCGTCAGCACGCCGAGGCCTTCCTCAAGGTGATCGAGGGCGAGGGCTTCGCGCGGCCGAATCCGCGGCCGATGTTCCCCAACCCGCCGGGGCTGCTGCGCGTCGAGCCGTACTCCGAGGGGCTGCGCGAACGGATCTGGTGGGGATCCAGCTCGAACGCGACCGCCGTCTGGGCCGCGAAGCTGGGGATGAACCTGCAGAGCTCCACGCTGAAGGACGATGAGACGGGCGAGCCGCTGCACGTCCAGCAGCGCAAGCAGATCGAGGCGTACCGGGAGGCGTACAGGGAGGCCGGCCACACGCGAGAACCGCGGGTGTCCGTCAGCCGCAGCATCTTCGCCCTGACCGACGACGTGGACCGGGCCTACTTCGGCAACGACCGCAACTCGCGGGACCAGGTCGGCATGATCGACGACAAGACCAGGGCGATCTTCGGCCGCTCCTACGCCGCCGAGCCGGACGTGCTGGTGAAGCAACTCCAGGAGGACGAGGCCGTCCAGGCCGCGGACACCCTCCTGCTGACCGTCCCGAACCAGCTCGGGGTCGACTACAACGCCCATGTGCTGGAGAGCATCCTGACCCAGGTGGCACCGGAGCTCGGCTGGCGCTGAGCGTCGGGCCGCCCTGCTTCGGGACATCGAAGTCGACCGCCCGCCGCCGGTTCCCGCCCCGGTCGGAAACCGGCGTCCGGGGGCCGCAGCCTGAATGCCCCGGTCCCGCCGCCCGGAGCCGGTCACATCACGACGACGAGCCAGTCGAAGAACACCTCGTTGCGATGCTTCGGTGCCTGGACCGCGTCGTGGTCGCCGGCGCCGTCGGCGGGGGTGAAGGCGACCAGTTCCTTGGGGCAGGTACGCAGCTCGCACGGTGGCTTGCTCTGGCCGCCACGACCACCTCGTCGGCCTCGGCCAGCAGTTCCGTCAGAGTCTCCCGGGCCCGTGCCACGCGGGAGCGGACCGTGCCGATCGGGCAGTCGCTCGCCTCGGCGGCTTCCGCGTAGGGCAGGCCGAGCATCTGGGTGAGGACGAAGGCTTCACGGCGGTCGTCCGGCAGCGACGCCAGGAGGTCGAGGAGCACGACGCCGTCCTCGAAACCGGGCAGGTCGATCGGCTGGGCCAGTTCGACCGCCAACTGCCAGTCCGCCACGTCCGACAGACGGGGTCTCGCGGCGGCGTACCGGTAGCTGTCGACGACGGCCCGGCGGGCGATCGACAGCAGCCAGGAGCGTGCCGAGGAACGCCCCTCGAAGCGGTGCAGGCTGCCGAGCGCGCGCAGGAACGTGTCCTGTACGAGGTCGTCGGCGGCCTGCGGATCGCCGCAGAGATGGGCGACGTACCGCTGGACGTCGCGCTGCAAGGCCCGCACGAAGTGCTCGACCGCGTCCGCGTCGCCGTGGCGGGCGGCGAGCGCCCACGCGGTTGTCGACTCGTCGAGAGATGCCGACTTCTTGTCGCCATTGCCGCGCGGGGCGGGCAGGGCAGGAGTGATCACCTGGTGTCCTTCTCGGTCATCCGTGACCCGGACCTGGGCACGCGAACGCGGGCGGTCCGGTGAGTGGGGAAAGACGGCCCTACGGCGCGCTCGCGCGGACGTACGGCCGAGGCCGGAGGCACGCCGTGACGGGCGGCCTCGGGGTACCGGCTGTCTCAGACGACAGCGGTCCGCGCGGGCGGGCCCCGGGAGGTGATCGAGTGGACCAGGAAGAAGGAGTGCGGCGCACGGTCCGAGCGGAGGCGACGCCTGCGGAGGCACGGGCGGTCCATCGGCGCGGGCAGTGCCAGCAGCAGCCGTAGCGGCGCAGCCAGTCGGGTGACGACGGCGCGCAGGATGCGGAACGCGGCCTTCTCGCCGTGGGCCAGCCAGAGCCCGCAGAGCAGGGCGGCCAACAGGTGGGCGACGAGCATGCCGGTCGAGGGTGTACCACCGGCGGACGACGCCGCCATGTCCATGGAACCCTGCCGCATCGAGCCCATGGCCATGTTCGCGTTCATGCGGGCCGATTCGCCGGACGCCGACGCGGCAAGCGAGAACGCCGAGTGCAGCATCGTCTGGGAGACGACCACGACAGTCACGATCAGCGGGAGACCGCGCTCACGGGCCGCCAGACACCAGCCCGCGGTGCCGGTGGCGACCAGTCCGCCGGACAGTGCCCACGGGGGCACGTGGTTCCCGGACATCATGACGTGCGCCAGGGAGGCGAGCACCACGCAGACGGCCGCGAACACCGCGGCCCGCATCGCGCGGGAGCACCACCCTGGTCTCATGAGGCCTCATCCTGGCACCAGGAAATCGCATGTCAGGTGCGGGTGAGCAAACCCACAGCGCACCACACTCAACCCACAGCATGTGACCCGGACCACGCCAAAAGCCCGGAACTCAACGGGATTCCCGTCCGACTTCTGTTGGAGGGGGATGTCGGCGCGCAACGGTCTCGGTCGCCGCCGTCCCGTCGCGGGCGAGCGGCTGGGCGGCGTAGGTGACGCGGACGACGCCGTCGGCGTGCCGCTCGGCGCTCGCCCGGACACCGAAGACATCCCTGAGGATCCCCGGGGTCAGGAACTCCAGGACCGGCCCGGCGGCCACCACCGCGCCCTCGTGCAGGACCGCGAGATGGTCGCCGAGGCGGGCGGCCAGGTCGAGGTCGTGAAGAACCGCGAGTGTGGTGATGCCGGTGGCGCGGATCAGGTCCAGCAGTTCGAACCGGGCGCGGATGTCGAAGTGGCGGCGGTACGGCGGGCCGCGGCACGGACGGACAGCGTCCATACGTCGTCCTCGCCGACCCTGACGACGCCGTCCTGCGGGCGGAGCGAGCGGTAGACGGCGCGCAACAGGGTTGATTTACCACTGCCGTTGGGACCGACGAGGCCGACGATGAGAATGCTTCGCGTCTGGCCCTCCAGGCGGAGTTCAGTTCTTCCTTGACGGCCGAGTGGGCCGATTCCAGCGCTTCGACCACCGGTAGCAGTTCGGGGTGGGCGTAGGGGTCGTGCCACGGGGTCGTGGAAAATGCCGGCAGGATCCACTTGGCGCCCTTCTGGAGCGGATACCGTGGCCCACCTCCGCCGGGCTCCGGCATCCGCTCGACGCGATTGATCGCCTCCGAGCCGTGCACGGCTCGGATCGCCTCGAAGGCGTCCTCCATCTCTGGCGTCACCCGGATCTCCTGACTGGTGTCGTGACCGGGCGCGGTATCGAGCCGTCGCACCAGTAGTCGGGAGCCGGAATGGGTGAGTTCCCTAGAATTTCCGTCAACTCTGCTTCAGTGGCAGGGAGTTGGAACGCAGTGGAGGGCCGGCGCCCGCACGGAGGCGCCGGCCTTCACGTCACGCGGCGTCGGCGGCGTCGGCCTCGGCCTCGCTGAGCAGGCGTTCCAGGGTGGCCCTCGCCCGGGCGACCCGGGAGCGGATCGTGCCGACGGGGCAGCCGATGAAGCGTGCCGCCTCGTCGTACGGCAGACCGACCACCTGGGTCAGCACGAACGCCTCACGGCGTTCGTCGGGCAGCGTCTCCAGCAGGTCGAGGAGTGCGATGCCGTCGTCGAAGCCCGGCAGGTCGCGGGGCTGGTTGCTTTCCAGGGCCAGTTGCCAGTCGTGCGCGTCGGCCAGGCGCGGTCGGGCCGCGGCCCGGCGGAAACTGTCGGCCACCGCGCGACGGGCGATGGACAGCAGCCAGGTGCGGGCCGAGGCACGGCCCTCGAAACCCGGCAGGCTGTCGAGGGCCCGTACGAAGGTGTCCTGGGTGAGGTCGTGCGCGGTCTGCGGGTCGCCGCTGAGATGGACGACGTAGCGCAGTACGTCGCCGTGCAGCGCGCGGACGAAGTGCTCGGTCGCGTGGGGATCGCCGTTTCGGGCGGCCAGGGCCCAGGCGGTGGCGGAGGCGTCCGCCGCGGCACGCTCCGCCCGGTGGCGAGCGGGCAGCACAGAAGTGATCACGTGGTGTCCTTCTCGGGTCGTCCGGGGCCGACGTCCCGCGGTGGGGGACGGCTCTCCGGCGCATGGGGTGCGGCCGTACGCGAGGGGTACGGCGATGCCCGGGGCTCGGCGCGCGCTCGTCAGCCGCACGAAACGGTGTGCGGCGCTGGGAGGTTCCGCGCCGGAACGCGGTACGACGAAGTGCGGGTGAGCCCCCGGTGGGTCCGGCTGTCTCAGCTGACAGCGAGGCCCGTGGGCGGTCCCCGGGAGGTGAGGGAGTAGCAGAGAAGGAAGCGGGCCAGGGACGACCGGTACGCGAGGGTGCGGCGCCCGCGCGCGGACGGGCGGCGGGCCGGTACCGACAGCGCCAGCAGCATCCGCAGGGGTTCGGCCAGCCGTGCTGCCGCCGCCCGCAGGACACGGAAGACGGCGCGTTCGCCGTACGCGAGCCACAGCCCGCACAGGACGGCGGCGAGGAGGTGGGCGGCGAGCATGCCGAACGAGGCAGCGCCCGTCATGGTCTGCGCGGGCCCCATGTCGGACGAGCCGCGCGCCATGTGTGCCATGCCGCTCATGTCCATGGCGTCCATGGACATGGACGCCATGGAGTCCGAGGAACCCGTGGTCGCACGGCCCATGTCGATCGACGCGCCACCACTCCCGGGCATCAGGTTCTGGCCCAGGGAGAACGTCTCGTGAAGCACCGTCTGGGCGGCGACCACGACCGTGACGATCAGCCCGCGCCCGCGCTCACGGCCGGCCAGGAACCAGCCTGCCGCGCCGGTCGCGGCGGCGCCGACGCCCATGGTCCACCAGGGGACGGCAGCGCCGGACATCATCAAGTGGCCGAGGGCGGCCAGCAGCACGCAGACGGCGGCGAACACACCCGCCCGCAGCGTGCGGCACCACCCTCCGACAGTCATGGCACGCCCATCTTTGCACTCGACGTCTGATCGTCATCAGGGGTACGGGTACACACCGGGGCTTCGACTCACCACCAGCGCAGTGACTCATGTCACATGGCAACACCGGGAACTCGACGGCGGTTCGGGACGACCACTGGAGCGAGACGGTGCCAGGACGCACGACCACGGAGAGCACCGTGACCCGCCCACTGCGCCGGAACTCGAAGGGGACGAGGTCGCCCGAGCGCCATGTGCTGGAGACCGCGGAGACCGGCAGGTCGGCGACATGGCAAGGCTGTCGCCCGCCGCGATGTCGACCGAGTCGATCGCGGTGTCGTAAGGCGCGTTCCCTTGGGTCATACGGTGCTGGGAGAGAGCGACGCCACCGGAGGCGCGGGGTGAGGTGACCCGTGCAAGCGGTCGGCGGAGCCGCCCTCGTTGGCGTCACGGAAGAACGCCGATGTCTCCTCGGCTCCGGTCGACGGCAGCAGGAGGGTGCCCGGCCTCCCTGGTCGCATCGAACCGTTCTGCCGCGCACGGCAGTTGAAGCCCTACCGCTCCAGTAGTCGGCGGGGCGGAGGGCCGAGTTCCGATGCCCGTCCATGACGTAGATCACAGACGCAGGTGACCGGGGAAAGCCTCCACAACGGACCGAGCGCGGTGATCGACTCGATCACCGCGCTCGTCGTGGGGAGTTGGTCAGGCCGCCGGGACGGGGTCCGGCTCCTTCGACGGGGTGGTGGAGTCCGGTCGCGCGGGCTGGAGGAGACGCTCGGCGAGCGGGGCGAAGATCAGGCCGAGGGCCGTCCAGAGGATGAGTTGCGCGGCGACGGAGTAGAAGCGGAAGGTGAACAGCACGTCGGCCGGGAAGCCCGGGTACACGATGGTGCCCTTCGAGTCCTTCAGCGGCAACGGCGTCTCGGTGGCCTGGTCACCGAAGTTGGCCTTGTTGTACGAGAGATGGCCGAACTGCGGCAGGAGCAGCATGACGATCCCGATCGCGACGACGAAGGCGGCACCGGCAAGAAGCGTGGCGTTCCAGTTGCCGAAGCGGGCCTGGAGCCGCTTGCCGAGATAGACGGCTCCCGCGAGGAAGGCGACGGAGCACACGATCATGATCAGGTACAGGGCGCTGCGCTGCTGGATCGTCTCTTCGTGGCCGATCGCGGGCGGGTTGGCCGGGTACTTCAGGAACGGCACCAGGTACATGCCGAGGAACCCGCCGCCGGCGACGAGAAGCGCCAGGTTACGCGGCCTCAGACCGCCGGTACGGCCCAGGCAGACGGCGTAGGCGACGGCGAACAGGGCGCCCATCGCCATGCCGAAGAGGATCATGCCGGCGCCTATGCCGACGTTGGCCTGGATGGTGCGGCTGAACAGCTCATGTTCGTGGCCCTCGACGGGGAGGCCGGCCGCCTTGTCCAGGGCGTTCTGGGCGGCGTCACGGCCGCTCTCGTAGTCGATGGCCTTGGCGATCTGCGGTTCGGCGAAGATCCGCGCGAACACGAACGCGAGCAGGCCCGCTACTGCGCCGGCGAGGACGCCGCGCAGTATGAGCTTCTTTTCCATGTCGAGTTGTCCGTACGTCCAGGTGCCGGTGGAGGGTCAGTGGCAGGGGAAGCCGAGGAAGTGGCGGGCGTCGTGGACGAACTCGTGGACGTGCGTGTCGTTTCCGAACACCGACACGGCGCCCTGGTCGACACCGATGAAGTAGTAGACGGCCAGCGCGATCAGCGCGGTGCCGACCAGCCAGACGATGGACTTCGAGATCGGCAGGACGACCGGCGTGGACACCGGACGGGATGTGGAAATGCTGCTCAAGGTGAGCCCTCCTTCGGGATCGTGCGTCCCTTGCGTGTACGGGCGAGTGACGGTTCAGTGTCTGACTCGCCCACCACCTCCGGTGGCGGGCTCACAGTGGCGCGACCGTGCTGGAATTCCACCAGCTTCCTTATGCCATCACTACAGGGGGAGCGTACGGCGCGGCTCTCCGGACCGTCAATCAGGCCTGTGCCTGGGCGAGCGGCCCGCGCACGTCACACGGGTGGCTCAATCGCGTGGCGGCGCGGGTGGCAGGCGCTTACTACTGGACAGGATCAGCTGGTTCATCGCGCTTCGGGGGGCGATAGCAGCATCACCCTCTTCATGGAGCCGAGCATGACCACCCGCTCTTTCCCGCCCAGCCCGGACCGACCCGAGATATCTCATGACAGTGCGGCCCACCCACTCGCGCTGCACAGCCTGGTGCATGCCGCCGTCACCGACCGGCCGTTGGAAGAGGTCCTCCAGCTGATCACGTTGCTGGAACAGTCACCGAAGTACGCGCAGGCCACCGTCGACGCCCTGCGGGCGATCGGGGTGGACCGGTCCGTGGAGGACGTGACACGCCTGGTGACCCTGCTGACACAGCCGCCACGCCATCCCGACTCCGCCGACGAGACGATCCGCGCGGCGGCCGAGTCCCGGCCCGTGGAGGAGGTCACCCGGCTGATGGCCCTGCTGCACCGGGCTCCGCTGGAGCCGCACTGCGGGGAGGAGGCGGTACGGGCCGCGGCCGGCCGGCCCGTCGAGGAACTCGCCCAGTTGATCGGCCGCCTGGCCGAGGAACAGGACACACCCGTCCGGGCCCCGGGTCCGGCGGCCGATCGGTCCACCGCTGAGGCCGCTGTCGGGTCGGAGGCGACCGGACCACTCCCGGCAGACACGCACGAGCCGGAGCGGCCGGCCGACCGTCCGGCACGCCGACGCCGTCCACAGCCTCCGCGTACGATGCCACGGCGCGCCGAACTCCCGGTCTGGCCGCGGCTGTTCGCGGCGGCGGCGCTCGTCCTGTGCGGGCTGTCCTACTTCCCGCTGCACCGGGACGGGGCCTCCGGCGCCGCCTTCGGTTTCGCGCTGGGGGTCTCGATCCTGTGCGTCCTGCTGGCACCGGCGCTGGTTCTCCACGGCGGCCTGCCCGTACTCGCCCTGTCCATGGTGGTGCCGGCCGCGTTGGCGGCGATCCAGCTGTTCGACGGACGGTTCCACTCCACGCGGCTGTCCCAGGCGCTGCGGATCACTGCTGCGCCGCCCTGGCTGGCGGGGTTGACGGCCGCGCTCGCTGCGCTGGCGGCACTCACGGCCCTGCTCGCGCTTCTCACCGCACGGAGGTTCAGCAGGCAGCTCGCCCTTCCCGAACGCCCCGACGACCGCGCCATGGCGGAGGCGAACCGGAGGTCCGAGTAGGGTCGCCGGCCGTCGTCCGACAGCCTCCGCCCATCCGGAGCGAGGGCTCAACGGGTGGTGGCGTCGGGGCTGTTGACGGCGCCGCCGCTCGCGGACGGCACGGTCGAGGCCGAGGTCTCGGGGCTGGAAGAGGCGCTCTGACCGGCGCCGGCGCCGGTACCGGAGCTCGTGTCCGGCTCCGCGCTTGTGGACGGCGAGGCCGAGCCGCCCGTCCGTGACCCCGCACCGCTGGACCCGAGCGGTGTGGGCGTCGGACTGTGTGCGGGTGCGGACGTCCCGGCCGAACCGCCGCCCATCGACGTGCCCTTGCCCGATTCGCCCCGCACCGCGGCGGCTATCGGCTTGCCCATGATCAGCTCACCCGCGGTGACCGCGACCATCGCCAGGGCGAACACCAGGCCGGTCGCCAGCAGGTACTTCTTCCAGCCGACGGACTTCCAGAAGGAGCCGGTTCGATAGGTGGTCACCGACTCGTCCTCGGAGGGGCTGGTGGTCGGCGTCCGGTCACCGGCCCGGGCGCCGTCGGGTAACGCGAACGCCGCCCGGGCGTCGGCGCGTTGGATCGCACGCTCCTCACTCGGTGTCAGGGCCATCGCCATCACGGGCACCCGCTTGCGGATTCCTTCGCCGGTCCGCCGGAAAGCGTGCTGGAAGACCGCCGCGCCGGTGGTCGCGCTGGTGCTGACCACGGCGGCGCCGATGATCGTGCCGGTCACCCCCAGCAAGGACGCCAGCACCGCGCCCACCACGGTGGCAAGCGCACTCGCGACCACCTGCACCGCGGTCAGATCGAGGACCTTGCGTTTCGGCGCCTGCTTCTTCTCGTCCCGCTTCTTCTCTTCCGACTTCTGACTCTCCATCCGGGTCGACTGCCCGGTGGACCGCGTTTCACTTCTCCTCGCGCCAAAAGGGTTTCAATCGCGGCCAAGGTCAGGTCGCCGGCCGCCCCGAAAGCGTCTCGGTGAAGGGAGTGACGGGGCGTTCCAGGGCTTCGCCGTCCACGGTGATGTCGACCGCCTCGTTGTAGAAGGCGAGGAGGTCTTTGACGGCACCGACCGCGGGCAGCGGCTGCGGATAGCTCCAGACGATGTTCGGCGGGACATCCGGGCCGTCGGTCCCGCCGCGCCACGACCAGTACGTGGCGGTCCCCTTGTAGGGGCACCCGGTGCTGTGCTCGGTCGGTTCGAAGAGGTCCAGGCGGACGTCCTCGCGGGGAAGGTAGTAGCGGGTCGGCAGGCCGGTCTCGAAGAGGAGGACCGGACGGCGGGTCTCGGCGACGACCGTGCCGTCGATCTCGACCCGGACATGACGGCTGCTGGGGAGGGCGTCCACCCGTTTGTGCGGGTCGCGGGGGTGGATGAAGATCTCTTCCTCCTCCTCGTACCAGTGGTCGAGGCCGCGCCCGACCCGCCGGAACCACTCGAAGGCGATGTGCCCGGCCAGGTCCTCCGCGGGGAAGGTCCAGGCCGCGTTCTCCACCAGCCGGCCGTCGGCTTCGAGGTCGTAGAAGACCTGCGATCCGGTGTGCGTGCCGGTCGGGGGGTTCTTCGCGGGACGGAGCAGGTCCTCGCGGACCTCATCGTGCGGGAAGGCATAGAGGGGGACCGGAACTCCCGGCTCCCAGACGAGGACGGGGTGCCTGCTGTCCACGACGGTGACATCGCCCTTCAGGCCGCGGACCCAGCGCTGGCTCGGTTCCCACAGCAGTCCCTCAGGTGTGGTCCTGACGTCTCGCGCGGTGGGGAACGTACTCATGACCGTTTCTCCTCCTTCGGCTCGACCATCTGGACACAAAGCTGTCACACGCGGGCGGAATCCGCCGCCGGGCGGCCGGGGTTGGCACTGGTACGAGCCCGTTTCGAGGCCGAGCCTCGTGCGACGAAGGAGTCATCGTGACCGTTGACCTCACTGGGACGGATCTGCAGGCCTTCACCCAGGAATGGCTGGAGTGGTACCGCGGTCAGGAGGAACGGCTCGCCGCCCCGCACGGATTCCTGGCGATCACCGGACTGCACTGGCTCGACGACCGGCCGCAGCGGTTCCCGGACGCGCCGGGTGCCTGGTGGACCGACGCCGAAGGAGTCGCCGTAGTCCTCGACGACGGTGAGGAACTCGTCGTGGGCGGAACGACCCTGCGAGGTGAGCACCGCTTCGGCGCGCTGCCCGAGCGGGGCGGTGTCGACGCGGTCTGGGGCGACGCCGTGATCGAGGTCGCCAGGCGCGGCGGGCAGGACATCGTGCGGCCCCGGCACCCGGACGCGCCACTGCGCACCGCCTTCACCGGGACCCCCGCCTACGCGCCGGATCCCCGCTGGGTGGTGCGGGGACGGTACACGGCGTTCGAGACGCCGCGCCCGACAACCGTGGGCGCGGCGGTCGAGGGCCTGGAGCACGTGTACGACGCGCCGGGCCGGGTCGATTTCGAGCTGGACGGGCACCCGCTGGCGCTGACCGCGTTCCCCGGACGCGGGCCGGGCGGGCTGCTGGTCCTCTTCACGGACGCCACCTCCGGAGTGACCACCTACGCCGCCAACCGGGCGCTCTCGCTCGCCCCGCCCGCCGCCGACGGCACGGTTGTCCTGGACTTCAACCGCGCGGCCAACCTCCCCTGCGCCTATACGGACCTGGCCACCTGCCCGCTGCCGCCAGCGGAGAACCGCCTGCCGGTGGCCATCGAAGCGGGGCAGAAGATTCCGCGTGAGCGGGGTGGGATCTGAGTCCCGGCCCCACAACCAAGCGCGCCTCTCAGTCGTCCCCATGAGTGGCGCGCCGGTTTTTTTGCGGCCGTGACCCCCCACCGATCACGCGCACTGACCACGCGCGGGAATGAGGTCGCATGCTCCGAATTCACTTCACTTCGCGGGATTTCCAGAACATCCGGGTCGCCCGCCAGCCTCATGCGCTGTGGGAACTCGTGTGCGGTGTCTGCCGGTTGGACAGCCGGCAGGGGGCGCTCGAATTCGGGCACTGGCGCCGCTCGGTGCGCGACCGGCTGGCCGAGGACCCGCGGGCCGGGCGGGCCCTGTCGCCGTTACGGACGCTGATTCCTCCGGTGGGCTACATCCCCGACTTCCTCACACCGTCCGTCACGGGCGGCGGTCTGGCCGGCGGTCTCGACGAGGTACGGGCCACCTCCCGCGCCCGGTTGAGCCGTGAGCTGTCCCGGCTCGCCGAGTCGCGTCCGCTGCCGTCGTGGGTCTCCACACTCGACCGGCCGGGCACCAAGGCCCTGGGGGCGTTGACGCGGGCCCTGGAAGTGTCCTGCGGGACCCTGCTCGAACCGTACTGGCCCCGCGTTCAGGCAGCCGTCGGCGACGATGTCGAACTGCGCGCCCGCGCACTTCTCGACGGCGGCACCTCCGCCCTCCTCAACAGCCTGCGCCCGCACGCCCGTTGGCACGCCCCGGTGCTGGAGGTGGACTATCCCGTCGACCGCGAACTGCATCTGGAGGGGCGCGGCCTGCTGCTCGTCCCGTCCTACTTCTGCTGGCGCAGACCCACCGCCCTGGCGGACCCCACGCTCGGGCCCGTGCTCGTCTACCCGGTAGCCAAACAGCCTCTGGAGATCGTCCGGGAGAGCAGAGACGGGCTGGAGCGACTGCTCGGCCGTACCCGGACGGTCGTCCTGGCGCATCTGGCCAGGCATGGCGCACGGACCACGTCCGAGGTGGCCTCCGCGGCCAACATCGCGTTGCCCAGCGCCAGTTACCAGCTCGGTGTACTGCGCGACGGAGGTCTGGTCGCCAGTCACCGGGACGGCCAGTTCGTACGGCACTCGGCGACACCCCTGGGTCTGCGCCTGCTGGACCGGTGACAGATCCCGACCGAGGGGTCGTTTAGAACCATTTCGAATTCATTGCCCCGCGCTTCCCACGCGGCGAGGGTGTGAGCGACGGCACGCGGTGGCCACCGTGCACAGGGGGACGGTGGCCACGGCGGCCGTGGGTCAGCCGGCCAGCCGGCGGTCCGTGGCGGTGCGGTGGGTGAGCGGTTCGCGCAGGCCGAGGTGTTCGCGCAGGGTCGTGCCGGTGTACTCGGTGCGGTAGACGCCGCGTTCCTGGAGTGCCGGGACGAGCAGGTCGACGATGTCGTCCAGACCGTCGGGGATCAGGTACGGCGTGACGTTGAAGCCGTCGACGGCGCCGTGCCGGACGTAGTGGGCGAACTTGTCCGCCAAGCCCTCCGGGGTGCCGACATGGCCACGCTGGGGGCCGAGCGCGATGACGGTCTCGCGCAGCGACCAGCGGTTCGCGTCGGCCTTCTCCCGCCATTCGGCGACGACTTGGCGCGGATCGGCGATGCGCCGCGCGCCGAAGGATCCGTCGTTCTCGGCGACGACCGGGTCTTCCTTGGGCAGCGGCCCGTCGGCGTCACGGCCCGAGAGGTCGATGCCCCACAGAAGTCCGGCGATGCCCAACGCCGTTGCCGGGGTGACCTGTTGGAGGCGGATCCAGCGCTTCTTCTCCAGGGCCTCCTCCTCCGTGGCGCCGATGATGATCTCGGTGCCCGGGAGGATGCGCAGGTCGTCCTCGGGACGGCCGACGGCCCGCAGCCGGCTCCGCAGGTCGTCGGCGAAGGTGAGCGCGTCGTCGAAGTCGTTGCCGTGCGCGGAGAAGATGACGTCGGCGTTGCGGGCGGCGAAGTCACGGCCCTCGCCGGAGTCCCCGGCCTGGAAGATCACCGGGTGTCTCTGGGCGCTGCGCGGCAGGGTGGGTGCCAGGTCGACGTCGAACTGCGGTCCCCGGTGGCGGACTTGGCGTACGGCGCCGGGTGCCGCCCAGGCCGGGGCGTCGGCCGAGTCGGAGACGGCCGTGTCCGCCCAGCCGTCCCAGAGGGCGCGGGCGACGGTGAGGAACTCCTCGGCGCGCCGGTAGCGGTCGGCGTGGTCGAGGTAGCCGCCACGGCGGAAGTTGGCGCCGGTCCAGGCGTTGTCGGTGGTCACCACGTTCCAGCCGGCGCGGCCCTCGGAGAGCAGGTCGAGGCCGGAGAGGCGGCGGGCCAGGTCGGCGGGTTCGTTGAAGGTGGTGTTGGAGGTGCTGACCAGGCCGATCCGGTCGGTCACGGCGGCCAGCGCGGCGAGTTGGGTGATGGCGTCGGGCCGTCCGGCGACGTCGAGGTCGTGGATCTGTCCGTCGACCTCGCGCAGCCGCAGCCCCTCCCCCAGGAAGAACGCGTCGAACAGGCCGCGTTCGGCGGTCTGCGCGACGCACCGGAAGTTGGCGGGGTCGATCTGGGAACCGCTGGCCGGGTCGGACCAGATGGTCCAGTGGTTGACGCCCTGGAAGAAGACGCCGAGGTGGAGTCGGGCGTCCGGGCGGGGGACGTCGAGGGGGTCGGTGCGGGTCATCGGGCTTCCTCCTGGACGGCCGCGGCGGCGTACCGGTTCGCGGGCCGGTCGAGGCCCAGGTGGGTGCGGAGGGTCGCGGCGGGCAGCGGCCGTAGGGCGTGCCGTCGTTCGAAGAGATGGGGCAGGACGAGCCGGGAGAGTTCCGGGAGGTCCTCGTCCAGCACCAGCGGGTGCAGCCGGACTCCGTCCACCACTCCCCTCAACTCCCCCAGCAGCAGGGCGAGTCCGGCGGCCGAGCCGATGTGGCGCAGCCGTCCCCGGTCGGGCCAGGGCGCATGGTGTTCGAGGTCGGCGACGCGTTCCTCGGCCGTGGCGTGCGCGGTGTCGAGGGCGACCTCGATCTCGGCGAAGGAACGCGGAGTTCCGGCGGTGGCCGCACCCGAGGCGACGGCGGCGAGGTCGCGGCCCTCGACCAGGGCGACGTCGAGTTGCCCGGCGGGCACGCGGTCGGGGTGGCCGAGCACGACGAGTTGGCCCTGCGGCGGACGCGGCACGATCGCCGGGCCCTTCACCGTGTAGGTGTCGCCGGTGAAGTCGACGTAGTGCAGCCGCTCGCGATCGAGGTAGCGGCTGGTGGCGACGGAGCGGATGACCGCGTCGTCCTCCCAGGAGTCCCACAGCGCGCGGACGACCTCCACGCCGTCACGGGACTCGCGGGCGCGGGCCGCGGCCCCGTCGACCAGCGGGCGCCCCCACACGGAGGCGGCCTCGGCACGCGTCTCCTCACTCACCACCCACGCGGCACGCCCGACCGAGATGTGGTCCAGGGACGCCAACTGGCTGGAGACATGGAACGGTTCGGCGTAGGTGAGCGGCACGACCGGCGCGATGCCGACGACACTCGTCGACGCGGCGATGAACGCGGCCCGCTCCACCGCGCCGATCCGGCCGACCACGTCAGGGCCGGTGCCGGGCGGGAGCGCGCCGTCCTCCAGGGTGAGCAGGGTGAACCCGGCGTTCTCCGCGTCGGCGGCGACACGGGCCACCCGGCGCGGGCTCAGCAGGTGGTCGGGCGAGTGGGCGGCGCGGCGCCAGGCCACGGGATGGGCGCCGTCGCCGTCGATTTCGAGGGCGAGCCGCAGAGCGGAGCCGGCCATGGGGGTTCCTTCCGAGAACGCGTCGAGACGGACGGCCCGCGGGGCCGACGTGGATCAGAGGCGTACGGAAGGACACACGGCGGAGGCGGTACGGCAGTAGTCCACATGCCGGCGAATGATCAGCCGCGCGCCCGGGACGGCACCGCGAGGCGCGGCGTCACGTGCGCACATGGGGCCTCCACCCGTCCGGGAGCGATCGCCTCAACCTTCGTCGCCGGTCCCGGAAGATGTCAAGAACATTAGATGTACGCGCATACGGCAGCAGCTCGACAAAATGCGTTGGCCGCGCGGACGAGGGGGCTGCTAACTTGCCGTAGGCCGTGACAACACGCGAGGAGGTGAGACCCATGAACGCTGTACGCAGGTGGGTGCTCCCCCTCTTCTTCACGGTTGGGCCAGCGATCTAGAGGTCGCCGGGAGCGCCGCACGACAAGGCGATCCCGAAAGGCAACACCCCATGAATTCAACGCACTTCCACTTCACCGCCGAGACCACGTCGAACGGCGTCATCCAGCACGACTTCACCATGGGCGAGATCACCGGAGCCCTCTGGTCACCGGAATCCGGTGCCGACCGCGCGCCCTTGATCCTGATGGGGCACGGAGGCGGCAACCACCGGAAGTCCCCCGCCATGACGGGCCGCGCCCAACTCCTCGTGGCCGACGGCGGTTTCCACGTCGCCGTCATCGACGCACCCGGCCACGGCGGCCGCCCCCGCACGGCACACGACGAGCGGGAGATCGCCACGATGCAGAAGGCGATGGCGGCCGGCGAACCGGCCGGCGAGATCGTCGTCCGCTACAACGGCCACCTCGCCGAGCGTGCCGTACCGGAGTGGCTGGCCACCCTGGACGCCCTCCAGGAGCTGCCGGAGATCGGCACCGAAGGCCCCGTCGGCTACTACGGCCTGAACATGGGGACCGCCATCGGCATCCCGCTGACGGCGGCCGAACCCCGCATCACCGCCGCGGTGTTCGGCCTCTTCTGGTACGACGACGCCCTCGCCGAGGCTGCTCGGCGCATCACCGTTCCGATCGAGTTCGCGCTCCAGTGGGACGACGAGCACATCCCGCGCCGGTCCGGTCTCGCGCTGTTCGACGCCTTCGCCTCGCGGGAGAAGTCACTGCACGTCAACTCGGGCGCCCACAAGGAGCTGCCCAGGTTCGAGGCCGACAGCGCGGTGCGGTTCTTCGTACGGCAGCTGCGCCGGCGCTGATCTCAGCGTGGCGGCCCCGCGCTCTCTCCGAATTCCAGCCCTGTCATGAGTTCGGAGAAGGCGCGGGCCGCGCCGGGGGCCGTGAAGAGCCGGTCGAGCCGGGCGCGGGCCAGGCCGCGGCGGAACGGGCCGGAGTTGGCGGTGTCGCCGGCGTCGTGGAGCATGCCGGTCATCCAGTGGGAGAACTCCTGGTCGTTCCAGACTCGGCGCAGACAGCGCTCCGAGTAGGTGCGCAGGGCCGTGTCGTCGTGGTCGTGGACGGAGTCCCGTACGGCTCTGACGAAGAGATCGGCGTCGTAGAGCGCGAGGTTCATGCCCTTGCCGCCCATCGGCGAGACGATGTGCGCCGCGTCGCCGACCAGGAAGAGGCGGCCGTACTGCATCGGGTCGTGGACCAGGCTGCGGAGGCGGAAGATCTCGCGGTCGGTGATCGGACCGGAGACGAGGGCCGGGTCGCCGAGCCGGGCGCGCAGGGCGTCCCAGACCCGGTCGTCGGTCCAGGCGTCGGGGTGGTCGTCGGGCGGGCACTGGAGGTAGTAGCGGCTGGTGTACGGGCCGCGCGGGAAGTGCGCGGCGAAGCCCTGCGGGCTGACGGCCAGGAGTGGGTGGGCCGGGGGCGGGGCGTCGGCGAGGACCGTCAGCCAGCCGATCCCGTGGTCGAAGGCGTACGGCGTGAGGGCCCCGTCGGGGACGGAGGTGCGGCTGATGCCGTGGTCGCCGTCGCAGCCCGCGACGAACTCGCAGGTGAGGGTGCGGAGGTCGCCGTCCGCGGTGCGGTAGCGGACGGTGGGGCGGTCGCCGGTCAGGTCGTGCAGGGAGACGTCGGCGGCTTCGAAGCGCAGGTCGCCGCCGTTCGCGAGGTACTCGGCGGTGAGTTTCTGGACCAGCATCTGCTGGGGGCAGAGGCGGGCGGTCGGGCCTTCGGAGCCGTCGTAGTCCGAGACGAGATGGGGTTCGCCGTCGACCCGGAGCTCCAGGATGCCTTCGTGCGGGACACCGCCCAGGACCCGGTCGGCCAGCCCCCAGGAGTCGAACATGCGGACCGCGCGGGTCTCGACGATGCCGGCCCGCTGGCGCTGTGCCACGTGCTCCCGGGTCCGGCGTTCCAGGACGACGCAGTCGACGCCGCTGCGCTGCAACAGGTTCGCGACGGTCGTACCGGCCGGGCCGGCGCCGATCACCACCACGGTCGTGGACTCCGGCGCCTGGCTCAACTCCCGTGTTCTGTCGGCCACTTGACCACCTCCGGGGTCACCCTAGCCGAGCGGGTCCGGCCATCGGGGCGTAGCCGGTGTTCCCCTACGCCGACGGGTCCCAGGCGATGAGCTGGTCGAAGAGTCGTTGCTCGCCGTCGATCTTCAGGGGTTCGACGTAGGTACGGCCGTACATGAAGAGGACCAGTTCTCCGGCCGTGGCCCGGGCGGAGGCGTAGGCGGTGTCGGCGGGAATCGGCGCGGACGCGGGAATGGGCGTGGCCGTCGCGCCGGCGGCGGAGAGCGCGAGGCGCCAGGACCGGCCCTCGGTGGCGTGGTAGTCGACGGTGGCGGGGTCGTGCGGCCAGGCGCTCGTCGTGGCGTTGCAGGTGAACACGAATTCCTCGACACCGTCCACCGCCGCTTCCTCGGGAAGCGGCAGCGGGTCGCCGACGGTGAGCTGGGCGTCGTAGGTGTGCACCAGGGCCTCCTGGACCTGGTGCCGGGCGACGGCGCCGGAGGTCTGCGGAGACTGCGAGTCGGGCCACCATGTCCAGCAGCCGCGATCGGGGCCGAACTCTCGCAGTGCGCCCAGCAGTTGCTGCGTGGACTCGGCCGACCAGGCGAGCAGGGCCGCTCGCTCCTCAGGTATTTCGGAGTCCGCGGGGGTCGCTCGGCTGTCGGCGGGCCCGGCGGCGACGACGGCGGCCCAGCGGCGGTGCACGGTGCCCAGGTGGTGCACCAGGTCGAGCAGGGTCCACGCGGGGCAGGTCGGCACCTGCGCGTCCAGGCTGGGCGCGGCTGCGACCGCGGCCCGGAATGCCGTCGACCGTTCGTCGATCAACCGCAGCAGGTCCGCGAATTCGAGAGTCTTCGTCACTCGGGATGTCTATCACCGTGCTCCGTCGACCGGCCAACGATTTATCCGTCCCGACCTGCGGAAAGCGAACAGTGCCGCCACAACGGTCAGGGCGCGAGGGCCTGTTGGACCGTCGGATAGCAGTCGATGACCGTGTCGATGCCGACGAGTTCGATGACGCGCTGCACGGGCGGGGCGGTCCCGGCCAGTCGCAGCCAGCCGTCCGCCTGGGCGAGCGTCTGGTGGACGGCGAGGAGGATGTTGATACCGCTGGAGTCCATGAAGGTGACCTGGCGCAGGTCGAGGACGACGTGCGGTGCGCCCCCGTCCGGAAGGTCCAGCGCCTCCCTCAGCGAACCGGCCGTCTGGTGGTCGATCTCTCCGGCCAGCGCCACGACGACGGTGCCGTCGACGACGTCGGCTCTGACCGTCAACTGCCCTGGCTGGCCCGGCTGTTCGGTGTCGGCCATCTGTCCTCATACATGAGTCGGTGAACGCTACGGAGCAGGATTTCATCCGAAGTGCTGCCCCGCATCGTACGGTTGATGCCCGCGTCCGGTGGGGCCGACGGAAATTGACGGAGTGGGTGGTGCCTCACGGGGTATGCGCGGGGCACGCAGAAGGCGGTGAGACGATCCGGATGGAACCAGACTCTTCGGAGGACGACGACACAGCGCCGCAGGCCAGGGCCCGGGCCCTGCCCATACGGTCCACCGTGGCACTGGACGGGGACGGCTCCTGCATCGCCGAGGCGCGGCAGCTGGCCGCGATGTTCCTCGTCCGGGCACGGACCGAGTACGGGCTCCCGGTGTCGGCCCGTGCCATGGACATCACGCAGTTGGTGGTCAGCGAGTTGGTCACCAACGCCCGCAAGTACGCGCCCGGCCCGGTGCTGATGGATCTGCGGATCGTCGGCGCCCTGGTCGAGGTGGAGGTGTGGGACTCCGACCCGGTGCTGCCGGTCGCCCGTGGCGCGGACGCCCAACGGGTGGGCCAGCACGGTCTGGAGATCGTACGGGCCGTCTCGCGCGGCTTCGAGGCACAGCGCGAACCGGTGGGCAAGCGCATCACCGCGCGCATCGCGCTGTCCGAGGGTCCCGACAGCGATGTCACCCGCGGCGGCCCGCGCCGCACATGAGCCGGGGGGTCACGGCGTGGCCGGGACCCGGTAGACGGAGACATGAGAAGGCGACTCGGCGGTGAACTCGGACCCGTCCCAGTCCGCGTGCCTCGTCTCCAGTTCGAAGCCCGCCAACTGCGCCATGAGATCGAGCTCGGCCGGCCAGATGTAGCGGTGCGGGCTGAGTGCGAGCCGCGCCTGCCCGGCCTCGTCGATCCGGAAGTGGTGCGACACGGCCCGCTGGTTGAGGACGTCGTAGGTGTCCAGGGCGATGTAGTCGGGGTCGGTCCGCCAGACCGTGGCGTGCTGGCCCGGCGGCAGCTTGCGCAACTCGGGTACCCAGAGCTCGATCACGAACCGGCCGCCCGGTGCGAGGTGGCGGGCGGCGTTGCGGAAGCACTCGACCTGTGCGGCCTGGGTGAGCAGGTTCGAGATGGTGTTGTAGACGAGGTAGACCAGGCTGTACGTCCCGGGGACGACCGTCGTCGTCATGTCGCCGACGGTCACGGGGATCGTCGCCTCGTCCGCCTTGGTCCGCAGCCGCTCCACCATCGGCCGTGACAGCTCGATGCCCGTGACGGGGACTCCGCGCTCGGCGAGCGGCACGGCGACCCGGCCGGTCCCGACGGCGAACTCCAGCGCCGCGCCGTCCCCCGCGAGCTGCGCGAGTCGCTCCACGGTCGGCCCAAGCGTCTCGGGCGCGAACATGCCCGTGCCGGGGGTGTCGTAGCGCTGTGCCGTGTCGGCGTCCCAGATCTTCTCCTGCTGCATTCCGTCAACGCTGGCTCGCGGTCGCCGAGTTGTCCAACGAATTCCGCCTCGCCCTCGCACCCGGCTGATCGCGTCGCCGTCGCTCAGCGTGACGTATCCCTCAGGGACGAGGTGTCTGGTTCCGTCCGACGGGGGCACCAGTGAGCAGGCAAGGAACCGTACGCTCCGCCCGACGACCTGAGGTGAACCATGACCGAGGAGATCAAGAAACCGGCGGCCCGGTCACGCGGTGCGGCTGTCGGCGGACTGGTCGTGGTCGTGGATCTGCGCCGACGCCACCGCGCAGAACGCCTCCAGACCGGTGAGCAGCGCGTTGCGCCCGGCGGCCGGCATCTGTGCCAGTACCGCGCCCAACGCCTCCTCCCGGCGGGCCCGCAGGTCCGACAGGAAGGCCCGCCCCGGACCGCTGAGGTACAGGCGTACCTCGCGCCGGTCCGTGGGGCTCACCTCGCGGTCGACGAGCCCGGCGGCCTGCAACCGGTCGCAGAGACGGCTGGTCGACGGCGGTGTCGAGGCGAGGTGGTCGGCGAGGGTGCGCAGGTTGATGCCCTCGTGGTGTTCCAGGATGAACAGGACTCGTAGCTGCGAGGCGGACGCGGGCGCGGTCGAGGCGCGCCCCCACAGGACTTCCAGCAGTTCCGCGGCCGTCGAGGTGACGCGTGCGACCTCGGCGGGCTCGGGGCGGGGGTGGATGGACGTCACGGTCACACTCTCGCAGGCACAGGGACGAACTCCAGCGTACTAGGCACGCACGACGCGTTGTCCGAGGGAGAGATTGGTATATCTGCGATCGTGAACAGATTCATGGCTGTCGAGCGGGCGCTGCGTACGGCGGCTCCCCACGAGCTCCCCGACGTGGTCGGCCGGGAACTGGTCCGGCGGTACGCGGCGGATTCCGTGGACCTGCTCGTGGCCGACTACAGCCTGACCGTACTGCAGCGCGTCACCGACCTGCCGCACACCCTGCCGCCGGTCTCCGTGCACAACACCCCCGCCGGCCGTGCCTTCGGAGCCCAAGAGCCTTTCGTGGAGGGGAACTTCGGGGACGGCAGTGTGTGTGTCCACCTTCCGGTCAGTGTGCGCGGGGACCGCCTCGGCGTGCTCTCGGTGACGCTCCCGGGCGGCGACCACGTACGCGAGTGTCTGCCCGAACTCGCCGACCTGGCCGAGGTCTTGGGACACGAGGTGCTGGTGGCCGAGCGCGACACGGACCTGTATCTGCGGGCCAGGCGCAAGGACCGGCTCACGCTGGCGGCGGAGATGCAGTGGCAGTTGCTGCCCGGCCGGTCCTGCTCCCGCCCCGAGTTCGAGCTCGGCGCGCAACTGGAGCCCGCCTACGCGATCCACGGCGACAACTTCGACTGGTCCGCCACGGCCGACCGCCTCACGCTCTACGTCTCGAACGGCATGGGCGAGGGGATAGAGGCCTCGCTGCTGACGAACCTGACGGTCAACGCCCTGCGCAACGCGCGCCGGGCGGGCATCCCCCTCGCCGACCAGGCGGCTCTCGCGGACCAGGCCGTGTACGCCCACTACCGGGGCCGCAGCCATATGTCGGTGCTGATGTTCGACTTCGAACTCACCACCGGGCACGCCCGGGTGGTGGACGCCGGGTCGCCGCAGACGCTGCGGCTGCGCGACGGGGTGGTGGAACGGATCGCCTTCGACGCGCAGTTGCCGCTGGGCATGTTCGAGGAGACCGACTACGTCGAGCAGGACTTCGGGATCGAGCCCGGGGACCGGATCCTCTTCGTCAGCGACGGGGTCTACGCCGTCGCCTCGCCCCAGGGTGAGGCGTACGGGGACGCCGCGCTGGCGCGGGCGATCCAGCGCACGAGGCTGCTGCCCGCCGCCGCCGTGCCCAGGGCCGTGCTGCGCGAACTGACCGGCCACCGCGGCACGCCGACCCCCGACGACGACGCCCTGGTGGTGTGCCTGGACTGGCGGGGCCGGTGAGGTGTGTCCCGCGCCCACCGGCATGGCGTTAGTGTGAAGACTCTGAGCCGGAAGGGTGAAACCCGTGAGCACCTCTGAGCCGCTCCCCTCCGTCGAGAGCGAGCTGCGGTCGGCTCCGCCCAACGCGCTGGTGGAGACGGCCCGCCGGCTGCTCGGTGACCGCGCCGCGGCCCGCGAGGTCGCCCTTCTCTTCGCCGACTACGGCCTGCGGGTGCTGCACCCGGTCGACCCGCTCCCGGGCGCCGACGAACCGCTGTCCGCGTACGACGGCCCGGCCGGGCGGGCGTTCACCGAGCAGACGCCGGTGGTCGAACCGCCCGCGGGCGGGACCGCCGCCGTGCATGTGCCCGTCTCCGTGCGCGGCGACCGCCTCGGCGTCCTCTCCGCCCGTCTCCCCGCCGCCGGTGCCGATCCGGCCGGGGTGCGCGCACTCGCCGAGTTCGCCACCGCCCTGGGCCACGAGATCGCCGCGGCGGAACGCGACACCGACCTCTATCTCCTGGCCCGCCGCACCCGGCGCCTCACCCTGGCCGCCGAGATGCAGTGGCAGCTCCTGCCGGGGCGGGGCTGCGAAGGCCCGGAGTTCGTGATCGGCGCCCATCTGGAACCCGCGTACACCATCGGCGGCGACAACTTCGACTGGAGCACCGACCGCGGTCACCTCACCATGACGGTCACCGACGGCATGGGCCGCGGCATCGACGCCTCCCTGCTGACCGGCGTCACGGTCGGCGCCCTGCGCAACGCCCGCCGCGCCGGCCTCTGCCTCGCCGACCAGGCCCGGCTCGCCGACCAGGCGGTCTACGCCCAGTTCGGAGGCAAGGTCTACGCCTCCACCCTGCTGCTCCGCTTCGACCTCGCGACCGGCACGGTCCAGGCGGTCGACGCCGGCTCGCCCCGCCTGTACCGCCGGCGCGGCGACACCGTGCGGCAGATCGAGCTGGAGGCCCAGCTCCCGCTCGGCATGTTCGAGGAGACCGCCTACGAGGAGCAGATCTTCTCGGTACGGCCCGGAGACCGCCTCGTGGTGCTGAGCACCGGCGTCCACGGGACCCGCTCGCCGGACGGCGCCCTGTTCGGCGAGGCGGCGCTGCGCCGGGCCCTCGACACGGCGCCGACGCAGGCTCCGCAGGAGGTGGCGCGCTCGGTGGTGGCGAGCCTGGCCGACCACTTCGGCGGCACGGACCTGCCCGCCGACGCGGCCGTGGTCTGCCTCGACTGGCGCGGACGCGAGCCCGTGGCACCGTGATCATCCGCCGTCGCCGGGCGGCCGATGCCGTCGCACGGCGGCGAACGCCCGCAGGCCGCGCTCCAGCCCCTCGCGGTCGTCCGGTTCCATGGCGTGTACGACCTCTGCCAGCGCCCGGGACCTGAGTGCGGCGACCTCCGCGAGGACGTCCCCTCCGTGCGCGGTGAGACTGAGCCGTATTTCGCGGCGGTTGTGGGGTGCCGTGTCCCTGAACAGCAGCCCGGCCGCCTCAAGCCGGTCGCAGAGCCGACTCACCGTGGGCAGGCCGGCGTCGAGCCGGTCCGCCAGCATGGTCAGATTCGCGCCCGGTGTGTCCTCCAGGGCCTGCAGGGCGCGCAGTTGATACGGCGAGAGACGTACCGACGCCTCTCCTGCCGCCGTGGTCCACAGCTCGGTCAAGCCGTCCACGGCATCGGCGACCCGGCCCGCGAAGGGGTCCGTGCCGTCCGCCTCCTGGTGCGTTGCCACGAGTTCGACACCTCAGGGAAGTCGGGTGTGGTGACGCGCATACCGGCGTCTCAGCCGGGGCGGTGGGGCAGGCGAACCACCTGCACGAAGAAGTCGTCGATCTGCCGGACCGCGGCGATGAACTGGTCCAGGTCGACCGGCTTGGTGACATAGGCGTTGGCGTGCAGTTTGTAGCTGCGGATGATGTCCTCCTCGGCCGAGGAGGTGGTCAGGACGACGACGGGGATGTGCGCCAGTTCCGGGTCGGACTTGATCTTCTCCAGGACCTGACGGCCGTCGTACTTCGGCAGATTGAGGTCGAGCAGGATGAGGTCGGGCTGTGGGGCGCCGGTGTGCGCACCGCGCCGGTAGAGGAAGTCGAGGGCCTCCTCGCCGTCCCGGACGACGTGGAGAGTGTTGCCGATCTTGTTGTCCTCGAAGGCTTCCCGGGTCATCAGTTCGTCGCCCGGATCGTCCTCGACGAGGAGGACGTCGATCGGGGTCGCGTCGGGGAGGGTCATGTCAGGGCCTTCTCGTCGTCGGTGGCGGTGTCCGTGGAGGTGGCTTCCTCGGCGAACGGGAGTGTGAAGCAGAAGCGGGTGCCCTCGCCGGCCGTGGTGTCGATCCAGATCCGGCCGCCGTGGTGTTCGACGATCTTCTTGCACAGGGCGAGTCCGATGCCGGTGCCGCCGTAGGCGTCGCGGCTGTGCAGCCGCTGGAAGATCACGAAGACCTTGTCGGTGAACTCCTCGGGGATGCCGATGCCGTTGTCCGTGACGGACAGGCGCCACATTCCGGGGGTCTCGGGATCGGGTGCGCAGGTGACGGACACCTGCGGGGCGCGGTCCGGGTGGCGGAACTTCAGGGCGTTGCCCACGAGGTTCTGCCAGAGCATGGTGAGCAGTGTCGGGTCGCCGACGGTCTCGGGCAGGGTCTCGGGCCGGTCGACCCGGGCCTCCGACTCCTCGACGGCCGCCTCCAGGTTCCGCAGCGCCTTGTCCAGCGCCGCGCCGAGACCGACCTTCTCCCGGGTGTCGTCGAGGCGCCCGACACGGGAGAAGGTGAGCAGGTCGTTGATGAGGACCTGCATGCGTTTGGCGCCGTCGACGGCGAAGTCGATGTACTGCAGCCCGCGTTCGTCCAGCTTGTCCCCGTACCGTTTCTCCAGCAACTGGCAGAACGAGGCGACCTTGCGCAGCGGCTCCTGCAGATCGTGCGAGGCGACATAGGCGAACTGCTCCAACTCGGCGTTGGACCGGCGCAGTTCGACGGCCTGGGCGTCCAACTCCTCGGCCTGGCGGCCGAGTGCCTCCTCCTTCTCGCGGGAGGCGTCGAGTTCGGCGACGATCCGTCTGCGCATGCCCTCGACGGCTCCTGCCACCGCGGTGAGGTCGGCGGGCCCGTCCCCGGTGATGCGGTGCGCGAAATCACCCGCCGCGACCCGTTCCGACGCCCTGTTCAGCGCCTCCAGGGGCCGGGTCACCAGCAGCCGTACGAGGACGGCGAGGGCGACGCCGGTGAGCAGGAAGGCGGCGATCATGCCGCTCAGCACGGTGTCGCGCACCGTCCGCTGGTGGGCGAGGTGGGCGCGGCCCTCCTTGACGGCCTGCGCGAGGTCGGCGTTCTGGGTCGCCCAGAGGGCGCGCAGCCGGTCGAAGTCGTGCTTGCCGCTGTCGACGGTGGTCTGGTCGACGGTGTGCGGGCGGCCGGGGGTGACGGCGGCGGCCAGGGGTTCGGCGTAGGTGCGCCGCCAGTCGGCCGCCCCACGCTCCACCGCCCGCAGATCGGCGAGCAGCCCGGGCCGGTCGCGAAGCTGTTCGCGCAGCCGCGCCGCAGAGCGGGCCTCGTCCTGCTTGCCGGTGGTGTACGGGGCGAGGAACTGCTTGTCGGCGGCGATCGCGTAGCCGCGGATGCCGGTCTCCTGGTTGACCAGGGCGGCCTGGAGCCGGTACGCCTCGGTCTGGGCGGGCTGTACGCGCCGGAGCAGGTCGTCGGTGACGTCGGCCGTCCGGTTGAGCAGGTTCGCGCCGATCGCGGTGCCGATCACCACCAGCAGCACCATGAGCGACAGCGCAAGGAAGAACCATCCCTGCACCGTCAGTCGGCGCCCGATCCCCGTTCCACCCGCCATGTCCCTCACCGTTCGTCTCGTTGCGACACCCTCTCGTCCCACCTGCTCATTTCCGGCGCGGTGAATCACATCCGGGGGCAGCCGCCTCATGTCCAGTGCAGGTGCAGCACGGCCACGTCGTCCGCCAGACCGCCCCGGGTCTCGGCCAGCGCCTCGGCGCCGGCGATCAGTTCGTCGACGAACGGCTCCGGGGCCAGTGCGGCCAGCTGCCGGGCGAGCCGTAGCAGCCCGTCCTCCCCCAGGCGCTCCGAGCCCCGGCCGACATGCCCCTCGAAGAGTCCGTCGGTGAAGAGGATCACGGCCGCGCCCGCCGGTACGGAGAGATCCACGACCGGCCAGTCCGCGAGGCCGGGAACCACGCCCAGTGCCGGACCGCCGGGCACCTCCACCCACTCCACACCGGCGCTGTCGCGCATCAGCAGTCCGTGGTGCCCGGCCCGCACCACGCGGGCCGTGCGGTCGCCGGGTGCGGCGGTGAGACAGACGAGGGTGGCGAAGACCTCGCTGCGGATGCGCTCGGCGACGAGGAGTTCCTCCAGCCGGGCCACCTGTTCGGCGCCCGTGACACCGCTGAGCACCAGCGTGCGCCAGGCGATCCGCAGGGCGACACCGAGGGCGGCCTCGTCGGGGCCGTGCCCGGAGACGTCGCCGACCACCGCGTGGACCGTGCCGTCGGCACTCTGCACGATGTCGTAGAAGTCACCCCCCAGCAGTGCCTGCGCACGCCCCGGACGGTAGCGGGCCACCGCTTGCACGCCCTCGCCGCGCAGCAGGGGCCTGGGCAGCAGCCCGCGTTCCAGGCGGGCGTTCTCCTGGGCCTGCATGCGGCTGGCCTGGAGGGCGACCGCCGCCCGCTCGGCCTGCTTGCGCTGGATGGCATAGCGCACCGCGCGTCCGAACAGGCCCGGTTCGACCCGGCCCTTGATCAGGTAGTCCTGGGCGCCGGCGGCGACGGCGGCGAGTCCGGTCTCCTCCTCGGCGAGACCAGTGAGGACCACGACAGCGGACCGCTCGGCGCCCGCCCGTACCCGGGAGAGCGCCTCCAGCCCCTGCGCGTCCGGCAGATGCAGATCGAGCAGCACACAGTCCGGTACGCCGGCGGCGAGCGCCTCGGCGGCCTCGGCCATCGACCGCACCCACTGCAGACGTATCTTGAGTGCGCTGTCGGCGACCAGCTCCTCCACCAGCAGCGCGTCACCCGCGTCGTCCTCGACCAGCAGGACGGTGGGCTGCCAGGTCACCCAGGTTTCCGGCCCGGACCCTTCGCCGTCCACCGACAGCAGGTCGTCGGCCGGCGGCCGTGGCACCATCATGGCCCTTCCCTCCCCACCGCGCCGGCTCCCGTGACTTAGTTGCCGTGAGACAACAGTCGAGAGCATACCGGTACGCCGGGACGTCCCGTACGCGGTCGGCGGGGCCTGGACCGGCAGCGGCCAACTCGCCCCGCTTCCAGCGCTGTTGAGGGTACGACGGGCCGCCGGGAATCGCTGCGGAACCGTCTCCTTCATCGCCGAACCGTACGCGGACAGGCACCGGCCGACAGCCGCGAACGGAATTCGGGCCGCAAGCCGTCAGCCGCCCGCGGCCCTCGGTTCCGGACCCGGCGCGAGGCGCAGGGCGGCCCGTCCCACCGGTTCCGCGTCGGCGCTCCGGCGCGTCAGCTCGGTCCACCACGAACCGCCGTCCTCGATGTACCGCAGCAGGATTCCCTCGCGGATGCCCCAGGGGCAGACGGTGACGGTCTTGATGCCCGTCAGCTTCATCACCGTGTGCCCGACCACGGCACCGGCCAGGCTCTGCGCGGCCCGCGGTGCCGAGACACCGGGGAGCAGGGCCCGTTCGGACGCCGCGAGGGCGGCCAGCCGGTCGAGTCCCACGCGCAGCTCCGACCGCACCAACCTCCTTTCCACGAACGGACCTTGACGCCCGGGCGCGGCACCGCAGAGCCGGGCCAGCTGCTGGAAGGTGCGTGAGGTCACCACCGTGGTCCGTGGCCCTTCCCAGCGGATCCGCGCGGCCACGTCCCGCAGTTGGTGCCGTACCTCGCGCCGCATCGCCTTGACCGTCTGCTCGGGCGGCCTCTCCTGGCCGGGGAGGAAGTCCCGGGTCAGCCGCCCCGCCCCGAGCGGCAGCGACGCCACGAAGTCCGGCAGCCGGCCGCGGCCGAACGCGACCTCGAAGGAGCCGCCCCCGATGTCGAACAGGGCGAGCGGCCCGGCCCGCCAGCCCATCCAGCGCCGGGCGCCGAGAAACGTGAGCTCGCCTTCCAACTCCCCCGGCAGCGTGGACAGTCGTATCCCCGTCTCGGCATGCACCGAGCGCAGCACGTCGAGCCGGTTGGGCGCGCCGCGCACGACCGCCGTCGCGAAGGCGAGCGGCCCGGCCGCGCCCCAGTTCCGGGCGGTCTCCTCGGCGGCCGACACCGCTTTCACGAGATGGCGTACGGCCTCCTCGGGGATCTCTCCCTGCGGCCCGACTCGCTCGGAGAGCCGCAACTTCCACTTGGCCGTGTGCACCGGCAACGGCACACCGTCCCCCACGTCCGCCACCACGAGCCGAACCGTGTTCGACCCCACGTCCACCACGCTCATCCGCATGAGCCGGTGAGTACCCAGGAAGAGCGCCGTCAGTCGCCATCTGCGGGAGGGACCGGCCACCATGGCCGACACGCAGGAGCGCGGTGGAGCGGCCGGGGCGATCAGCGCGTGCCATCACGCCGGTACGCGGCCGGAGTCGGCCGAGAACGCGTCGAATCACCCCCGCTGACTGATGAGTCGTATCAGGCGCCTTCGCCTCTGGCCTGCCATTCGCGCGGGGACATCCCGTACGCCGCCCGGAACACCCGGCTGAAGTGCGCGGGGTTGGCGAAGCCCCAGCGGTGGGCGACGGCGGCCACGGTCGGGCTCATGCGCCCGGGGCGGCTCAGCTCACGCCGGCATTCCTCCAGGCGGCGGTGCTGGATCCAGCGACTGACCGTGGGGCCTTCGTCCTGGAAGAGCCGGTGCAGGTAGCGGACGGAGATGCGGTGGGCGGCGGCGATCGATTCCGGTGAGAGGCCGGGATCGGCGAGGTGGTGGTCGATGAAGGCCCTGATCCGCACCAGCAGCGCGCGGTGGGCGGCGTCCGCGTCGGCGGTGTCCCGGCCGATGTGTTCGGCGATGAGGGTGGTGAGCAGGCCCACGGCGTTGCGCGCCAGCATCTCGCCGACCGGGGGCCGGCAGGAAGTGGCAGCGGAAGCGAGACCGGCCAGGAAAGGGGCCACCAGGGCGGCCGGTCCCTCGTCGCCGCGGAGGGTGACGCCGGTGATACGCCGCAGATCGGTCTCCCGGAGTCCGAGCGCCTGTCGCGGCAGCTGGAAGACCTTCATCTGGAAGCGGTCGGGGAAGCTCAGCGTGTACGGCCGGGTCGTGTCGTAGAAGGCGAAGTCGCCCGGCCGCAGGAAGGCGTCCCGCCCGTCCTGGGTGATGACGGCGGGGCCGTACCCCTGCAGGCCGATCAGCATGTACTCGGCACTGTCCCGGGCGATCAGCCGCGGCGTGCGGAAGACCCGCTCCGGGTCGGCGTCCACGGTGGAGATCTGGAGGTGGCCGAGGCGGTCGGTCCTGACCGCTCCGGAGAAGGGCGCGTCGGCGGGGGCCTTCGGGGTGGAGACGTCCAGGGGCACGAACGTGCGCCAGACGGCATCGTGCCAGTAGGCCCGCCGCTCGCCTGCGGGCACGGAGTCCGTGGAAAGGACAAGGCTCACGGCGCCTCCACCGGTGACCGACGTGCTCGTCCTATATAGCCTCGCCCAGCGCTTCTCCGAGGTCACGTGCGCGTATCGGTTTTGTGACCCACCGGCCCGCGCGCCCGCGAGTTCCCTCTCGGGCAAGTTCCGGTGCGCTGGTGGTCAAGTCGCGGCTGCCGGGCGGCCCACGCTTCGAGTCACGGACAGTTCGTCGCATTCGTCGAAGGAGCGCGCCATGCCGAGAACGGCCCCACCGGGACACACCCCTCGTTTCACCGCCTACAGTGCCCGGTTCCCGAAGGGCACGGACGCCTTCGTCTTCGCGCAGTACGGCTGCCAAGCGTCGTCCCGGGAGGAGGCCGAGCGGGGCGCGGCGGGCCTCGCCGCGCTGTTCACCGGGCCGGACGGGCCGGACCTGGTCGACCGCGGATCGTTCCACGACACCGCCGGAGCGCACAACGTGGCGTTGCTGGCGTACTGGTACGACCCGGGCCGCCACCGGCGCTGGCGGGAGTCGGACGCCGTCCGCGCCGCCTGGGACGGCCTCCCCGAGCAGGGCCCGGTCGGGCACTGGCGCGAGGAGTCCGTGATCCCAGTCGAGCGGAACGAGACACTGCACACGCACCGCCGTGAGGACTACACGACCAGCGGTCTTTCGCAGTCCGGCGCCCTCGAACTCCCCGAGACCCAGGTGCACGACTACTGGGGCGCCGCCCGCGACCGCATCGCGGCGTCGGCCTCCGAAGCGCTGGAGCCCGCGATGCCGGCCTTCGAGCCGCGGGATCCCGCGGCCCGGGAGACTCGTGGCCGCCGCGTCAGCGTCGACGTACCGGGAAACGTGGCGCTGATCCGCACCGCGCAGGACTGGTCCGCCAGCACGCTCTACCGCGAGACGTACCTGGCCGACGTCAAGCCGGTCAAGGACCGGGGCGTCGACTTCCTGGCGGAGAACGCCGGATCCGGCTGTATCGCCGCCCGCAACCTCACCGAGGAGGCGGCCGACGGCACGCCGCTCGACCGCGCCTGCACCATCGCCTGGTTCGCCTCGCTCGAACACCTGATGACCTGGTGCCGGTCGCACCGCACGCACCTGGACATCTACGCCAGCTTCTTCCGGATGGTCGGCGGCGGAGAGGGCCCGCTGGACGTCGCCTTCTGGCACGAGGTCTCCGTACTGCCGAGCGGCTCGGTGACCGCCGAGTACGTCAACTGCGATCCGCGCACCGGCTTCCTGCCGCTGTCCCCAACCACCTGACGACAGAGGAGAGTTGACCATGGTCGAGTACACAGGGGCCTTCAAGGCGGCCGCCGTCCAGGCCGAGCCGGTATGGCTCGACGCCGACGCCACGATCGACAAGAGCATCGGCCTGATCGAGGAGGCCGCCCGCGCGGGGGCACAGCTCATCGCCTTCCCCGAGACCTTCGTTCCCGGCTACCCCTGGTGGCTGTGGCTGGACTCCCCCGCCGCCGGCATGCGGTTCGTCGGGCGCTACCACGAGAACTCACTGACCCTGGAAGGCCCGCGCTTCCGACGCCTCCTCGACGCCGCACGCGCGAACTCCATCGCGGTGGCCCTCGGATTCAGCGAACGCGGCGGCGGCAGCCTGTACATGGGCCAGGCGATCATCTCCGCCGACGGCAAGCTCGTCGGCGCCCGCCGCAAGCTCAAGCCCACCCACGTGGAACGCACCGTGTTCGGCGAGGGCGACGGCTCCGACCTGGTGGTCCACGACACCGAACTCGGCCGCGTCGGTGCCCTGTGCTGCTGGGAACACCTCCAACCGCTCACCAAGTACGCCATGTTCAGCCAGCACGAGCAGGTGCACGTGGCCGCCTGGCCCAGCTTCTCCGTGTACAAGGGCGCGGCCTACGCACTCGGCCCGGAGGTCAACACCGCCGCCTCCCAGATCTACGCCGCCGAGGGCCAGGTCTTCGTCCTCGCCCCGTGCGCCGTGGTCGGCGAGGCGGCCGTCGAGCTGTTCTGCGACACTCCCGTCAAGCAGCAACTGCTGCAGCGCGGCGGCGGCTTCGCCCGGATCTACGGCCCCGACGGGCGCCCCCTGGCCGACCCGCTGCCCGAGGACGCAGAGGGCATCCTGTACGCCGACATCGACCTGACCGCGATCCCGTTCGCCAAGGCCGCCGCCGACCCGGTCGGGCACTACGCCCGCCCCGACGTCACCCGGCTCCTCCTCAACCGCGCCGAGCGACGCCCGGTGGAGTACGGCACCTGTGCCGCCCTGCCCGGCGAGCATTTCGACGGTGCCGAGGCGATCATCACGGAGCCGGAACCGGAACCGGGGACGGAGCCGGTCCGAGAGCCGGAGGCGACAGCGGTCGGCTGACGCCGGCTCAGTGCGTCGAGGGCACGTACGTGACCCCGAAACGGAACTCCCGCCGCCGGCCCGGCTGCAGTGACAAGGCGGCGGCGAGTTCCGGGCGGTTGAAGGCGTCCGTGGGTACCTCGACGGGCTCCAGCGCGATGGATCCGCGCCGGTCGCGGGCCAGGGTGTCGCCGGTGAAGACATGCAGGTACCCGCCGTACTGCCACACCCGTAGTTCGTCTCCGGTCGCGGGATCGCTCAGTACCGTCTCGGTGCGGCCCCCGGAGCCGGGGGTCAGGTCGGCGAAGCAGGCGTCGATGACGGCGTCGCCGAGCCTCCTGGGCGTACGGAAGTCCATGTCGGGGCGCTGGTCCAGGGACAGCAGGGCGTCCTTTCCGCGCAGGGGGATGAGGCAGTCGTCGGTGCGGATCAGCGTGTGGGCGGGGATCCGCAGGACCAGCTCGTCGATGGGGCGGGAGAGGGTGAAGTACGGGTGCCAACCCGCCGCGTAGGGGGCGGCGGTCTCCCCCACGTTCGTCGCCCTGATCTCGATGCCCAGGTCATGGCGGCCGACCGTGTACTCCACGTCGAGGTCGAGCGCGAACGGGTAGCCGGGGTACCGCCCGGGTCGGATGGTCGTGCTGCGCAGCAGCAGCCGTGCCGAGTCGGGCGTCATGGTGGCCGCGACGAGCCGGAACGGTGCTTCGCGTGCGAAGCCGTGGTAGACCGTGCGCTCGCCGACGCGGCCGGGCAGCAGGTCGTGGTCGCAACCGCCGTAGCGATAGCGGCCGTCGGCCACACGGTTGGGGAACGGGGCGAGCAGGCCCGCCCGTACACCGTCCTGCGACAGGAGTTCGGCCTCGTCGCGGTAGCCGTCCGTGAGTTCCGTCAGTTCCGTGGGCTGCCCGGCGGCTCCGTTTCCTACCTGCCAGCTCAGCAGTGTCGCCCCGCGCAGGGCGAGGACGGCGCGCACCGCGCCGTCCGGCGCGGAGACGCTCACGGTGGGTTCCTCGCCGAGGCTGCCCTCGGCGATCCGGAAGGTGTCGGCAGTCCCGTCCCGGGTCCCGCCCCCGCCTGTCACCCGGCTTCCGGAACGAGCTTCTTCGCCCCGGTCATGATGGCGACCGCGTCCTCCATGGAGTGCGACTGCGGGGTGATGACCCCGGCGCAGCCGCCGAGGCGCTGGATGTGGATGCGGTCGGCGACGTCGAAGACGTTGGGCATGTTGTGGCTGATCAGGATGATGCCGAGGCCCTGGTCGCGCAGGTCGCGGACGAGCTTGAGCACCTGGCCGGTCTCGCGGACGCCCAGCGCGGCGGTGGGTTCGTCGAGGATGACGACACGACCGCCGAAGGCGCCCGCGCGGGCGACGGCCACCGACTGGCGCTGGCCGCCGGAGAGCGTCTCCACGGCCTGGTTGATGTTCTGCAGGGTGCTGATGCCCAGGCGCTTGATGTGGTCGGACGCCTGACGCTTCATCTCGCCGGTGTCGAGCATGCGGAACACCGAGCCGAGCACACCCTTGCGCCGGATCTCGCGGGCGAGGAACAGGTTGCTGGCGATGTCCAGCGCCGGGGCCACGGCGAGGGTCTGGTAGACCGTCTCGATGCCGGCCTCGCGGGCGTCCTGCGGCCGCTTGAAGTTCACCTCGGAGCCGTCGACCAGGATGCTGCCCTGATCGGGGACGAGCGCCCCGGAGAGGCACTTGATCAGGGTGGACTTCCCGGCGCCGTTGTCGCCGATGACGGCGAGAACCTCGCCGGGGTAGAGGGTGAGGTCGACGTCGTTCAGGCCGACGACCCGGCCGAAGACCTTGACCAGGCCCTTGGCTTCGAGAACGGGGGCGGTGGGGGTCGTCACGACTTCACACTCCGGATCCACTGGTCGACGGAGACAGCCGCGATCACCAGCACGCCGACTGTCAGGACTTGGTAGTTGGGGTCGATCCCGGCCAGTGCCAGACCGTTGACGAAGACCTGGACGATGAGCGCGCCGATCAGCGAGCCGAGCACCACGCCGCGGCCGCCGAACAGGCTGGTGCCGCCGATGACGACGGCAGTGATGGACTGCAGGTTGGCGTTGAGCCCGCTGTTGGGGTCACCGCCGCCGACCCGGCCGACCAGGATCCAGGCGCCCACGGCGATGGCGAAACCGCCGACCAGGTAGGCGCTCAGCAGCACCCGGTTGACGGAGATGCCGGCCAGGCGGGCGGCCTCGATGTCGTCGCCCACGGCGTACAGGTGCCGGCCCCAGGCGGTGTAGCGCAGGGCGTAGCCGACCACCGCGTACAGGGCGATCATGAGCAGCACACCTGTGGTCAGGTTCAGTTGCCCGATGGAGACCGTGTCCGCGCTCCACATGAGGATGTTGCCCGGCTCCAGCGAGACGGTCTGGCCCTTGGCGTAGATGAGCGTGATCGCGGTGAAGATGCTGAGGGTGCCGAGCGTGACGATGAACGGTGGCAGCTTGATCCTGGTCACCAGCAGGCCGTTGACGGCCTGCGCGGCGACGGCGACGGCCGCTCCCGCGAGCAGGGCCAGCACGCCCGGCAGGTGGTTGTCCGCGACGAGCTTCGACATCAGCAGCGACGCCAGCACCATGACCGCGCCGATGGACAGGTCGATGCCGGCCGTGAGGATGATGACGGTCTGGCCGACGGCCAACGAGCCGATGACGGCCACCTGTTGGGCGATGAGCGACAGGTTCTGCAACGCGTAGAAGCGCTCGTTGACCAGGGAGAACACAATGGCGGCGAGCACCAGGACGATCGCCGGGCTGAGTGCCGGCTGACGGTGCAGCACCGACTGGATGCGCTGGGCCGGCGTGGCGGGCCGGTTGAGGAAGTCCTCCGCCGGCGCCGGTGTCGCTTCACTGTCCACGTGGGTGGTCACAGGGGGTCCTTCCGGTTCTTTCCCTCGTGCGGGCCTTCGTAGGAGCTCATGACGTACGGGCTGGTGCGGGTGGGCCGCCGGTGCCGTGACGGCTGCCGGCGGCCCACCCGGCCGGCCGGGTCAGCTGCCCCAGCAGGCGGACGCGGCCTGCGTCGGGGACTGGACCGTCAGACCCCCGAGGGCCTTGGCGGCGACCAGCGCGGTGCCGGTGTCGTAGAACGACTTGCCGTTGGTGACGCTGGGCTTGCTGCCGCCGCGGGCGAGCTTCGCGATGGAGCTGACGCCGAGGGCGGCCATCTTGCCCGGGTACTGCACGGCGTCGGCGGCGAACTCGCCGCTGGTGACGTTCTTCAGGCCCGAGCAGCTGCCGTCGATCGCGTAGATCGCGACGCTCTTCTGCTTGTTCGCCGCCTTCAGCGCGTTGTACGCGCCCTCGCCCGCCGGTTCGTTGATCGCGTAGACCACGTTGATGTTCGGGTTGGCCGACAGGCAGTTCTCCATCGCGGTGCGTCCGCCGTCGATGGCGCCCTGGGTGGGCTGGTGGCAGGCGACCGTGTACGTGCCGCCCTTGCCGGCGGTGTACTTCCCGGTCTTGGCCTCCTTGCCGTTCTCGGTCTTGCTGCCCGGGTCGATGCCCATGCCCTCCAGGAAGCCGTGGTCGCGGTCGATGTCCACCGAGACGACCTGGTTGTTGAACAGGTCGAGCATGGCGATGACCGCGGGCTTGCCGTCCAGGGCCGCCGCCGCGTACTGGCCGTCGAGCTTGCCCGCCTGCTCGTTGTCGGTCGCGTAGGTGATGTCCGCGACGCTCGGCGGGTTCGGTGCGGTGTCCAGGGCGATCACGAAGAGGCCGGCCTGCTTGGCGCGCTTGAGCGCGGTGTTCACCGCGTCGCCGTTCGTGGTGATCAGGATGCCCTTGTCGCCGCGCGAGACGGCGTTGTCTATGGCGGTGATCTGGGTCTGGGTGTCGCCGTCCGACGTTCCCGCCGCCACGGTGAGGCTCACCTTGTCCTTGGCGGCCTGGGTCTTGGCGTCCTTCTCCATGCTCACGAAGTACGGGTTGCTCAGCGTCTTCAGGATCAGTGAAACACCTACCTTCCCGCTGCCGGACGACGAGGAGCCCGAGTCGGAGGAGCCGCAGGCGGCGAGGCTGGCGCCGAGGCACACGGTGATGCCGATGGCTGCCGCCCGGGTGCGCCGACTGCGGAGGCCCGCTGCCTGGCTGGAGGAGAGGTTCATGACGTGATCCCTTTCGAGCCGTCCCTTGGTCGACGCTGAGACAACGTTGACTCGACGGGATAGTGGGCCCGTATGGACGAGCGCGTCAAGACACTGGTAAACATGCGTCGGCAACAAGTCGGTAACGCGTAATCAGTTGGAGACAACGATGACTCAGGGCGAGCCGCCGTCGCCGTCCCCCCGCAGCCGCCCCACCATGCGCGAGGTGGCGGCACTGGCAGGCGTCGCCATCAAGACGGTCTCCCGCGTGGTCAACGAGGTGCCCACCGTCGATCCGGCGATCGCCGCCCGGGTGCGCGAGGCCGCCGACAAACTGGGCTACCGGCCCAACCTGACAGCCAGCAGCCTGCGTCGCGGGGACGGCCGGACGGCCACGATCGGGATGCTTGTCGAGGACTCGGCGAACCCCTTCTCGGCGGCCCTGACCCGTACCGTGGAGAACGTGGCACGCGGGCGCGGAGTGCTCGTCCTGGTCGGAAGCCTCGACGAGGACCCGGCCCGGGAACGGGAGTTGGCCCGCGCTCTCATAGACCGGCGGGTCGACGGCCTGGTGATCGTGCCGGCCGGCCGCGACCACAGCTATCTGATCAGCGAGCAGCGTTCGGGCACCTGCATGGTCTTCGTCGACCGCGAGCCCAGCCTGCTCGACGCGGACACCGTCGTCTCCGACAACCGCCAGGGCGCCCTCACCGCCGTCAACCACCTGCTGAAGGCCGGCCACCGCCGCATCGCCTACCTCGGCGACCGCGCGACCATCTCCACCGCCGCCCAGCGTTTCGACGGCTACCGGCACGCCCTGGAGGTCGGGCACATCGAGTACGACGACGAGATCGTCCGGCACACCGGGGCCAGCGAGGAATCCGCGATCGCCGCGACGCGGCGGCTCCTGGCGCTGCCGAACCCGCCCACCGCGCTGTTCACCAGCCAGAACTTCGTCACCATAGGGGCCGTGCGAGCGCTGCGCGCACTCGGCCTCCAGGACACCGTCGCCCATGTGGGCTTCGACGACTTTCCCCTGGCCGACATCCTCAGCCCGGGCATCTCCGTCATCGCCCAGGACGTCGAGCAGCTGGGCAGGACAGCCGCCGAGATGCTCTTCCGCAGACTGGACGGCGACCGGTCACCCACCCGCGCCGTCACCATTCCGACCCGGCTGATCGAGCGGGGTTCCGGCGAGATCACAGCCGGCGGACCCCACCACGGCTGAACCGCTGAACCGCCGCACGAGCTGCGAACCACCGCCCCACAGAGAGTGAAGGCACTGGTCAACAACCCTGACCTGATGGTTCCGGCCGTCAGAGGAGGCCACGGGCAACGGCGTAGACCTTGCTGCTGTCGCCGAGCGGTGTCGCCTCGATACCTACGTAACCGTCGTATCCGGCCGTTTGGAGCCAGGCGAGTTCCGTGGCCCAGTCGATGGTCCCGGTGCCGAATTCGTGGCGACCCGGGATGTCGGCTGCCTGGACGTGACCGAGCAACGGCACGGCGTCCTGGATCTCGGCTCCGAGGGGCTCGCCGTTGAGGACGGCGTGGTAGCGGTCGTAGAGGAAGCGGACGTTCGGGAGGTCGATCGCGCGCAGGAGGGAAAGCGCCGACCGTGAGTCGGAGATCAGGGCGTTGGGGCCCTCGTCCGCGCGATTGACGACCTCCACGAGCAGTTCGAGGCCATAGCCGCCGGCTTCCTCTCCGGCCCGTGCGAGAGCCGTGCGCGCGTTGCGGAGCTGGGTGGCCGGTTCGATTCCCGGGACGACGTCTCCGGCGAGGACCACGAGCCCCGGCGTGTTGAGTCGTCGTGCCGCGTCGGCGGCTGCCCGTACGCGGGTGAGGAACTCCTCGTGCGACGACGGGTCGCCCAGGTCGCACTTGTCCCGCCACGACTCGACGCACAGCGTGATCAGGCGTGTGTCGGTGGAGTCCAGTGCGCGGCTGAGGCGGGAGAGGTCCTTGTTCCACCACTCCCAGATTTCCACCGCGCGGAATCCGGAGTCGGCCGCGGCGCGTACGCGGTCGTCGAGAGGGCGTTGGTTCTCCAGGAACATCATCTCGACGCAGGCGGAGAAGTCGATCACGGGCGAACCGCCTTTCTCGCCACGGCCGTTCCGGCTCTGAGGGCGGCAACCGGGTCGGCCGCCTCGTCCAGTTCGACGAGTACGGTGTCGGCGCCGGGGGTGCGCGACATGACCTCGGCCCAGCCCTGCCAGTCGACGATGCCCGAGCCCAACTCGGCCATGTAGGGCTGCTGTTGGGCGAAGACCGTTTCGTCGACGGCGAGTTCGACGTCGATGGGCCCGACCGCGTCCTTCCAGTGGGCGAGGGCAATGCGCGGGATGTGGCGGCGGGCCACCGCCACCGGGTCTCCGCCGCCGAGGGCGATGTGGCAGGAGTCGGGGCAGAGCCAGACGTAGCGCGGGTCGGTCAGGGCCATGAACAGGTCGATGTCCCGCTCGTACCAGAGGGTGCTGTTGGACTCCGTGTGGAAGGCGAGCCTCACGCCGAGACGCGAGACGGCCTCTCCGACCGCGTGCGCGATGTCGGCCATGCGGGTCATGTACGCGGCGTCGACAAAGAAGGGCGGTCGCGTGCCGAAGGTCGTCCGCATGGGCAGGCCTGCGACAAGGAGTTCCGCGCCCACGTCGGCGAGGAAGGCCGCCCTGCGTTCGGCGTCGGCGACGATCGCGGGCAGGTTGTCGCCGTCCCGCCAGCCGGGTGCGTCGCTGTCGGCGATGAACGCGCTGACGACGGACAGGCCGCGGGCCGCCAGATCGCGGCGGAAGGCGGGCGCGCTGCCGAAGGCCCGCAGGGCCGAGGCGATGTCGCCCGGGGCGAAGGTCAGCTCGATGCCCGTGACACCGGATTCGACCAGCGCGTCCATCACCCGTGCCCAGAATCGCTCGGGGTGGGCGAGGGCCCAGTCGCGAACCGCCTCGGCCGAGGGGAGGTTCCAGAAGTCCGGGTGGTAGAAGGTGATCACGTCGGTGGCGAAACGCGGTGTCGTGACGGTCACGCGGTACCTCCGCGGGCGTTGTAGACGACGATCCCGTCGGCCGCGTCGACCGCCTTGCGGTAGTTGCGGAACACGGCCAGCGCCTCGTCCCGGAGGACGTCTCCTACGACCTCGATCCCGCGTGCCTCGAACTGCTCGGCCCAGTCCGCGCCGAGGGGGCCCTCGTCGAACGTGGTGATCTCCTCCAGCTCGGGCCCCTCCCCCGCGACCACGAGACCGCGCACCCCGGACCACATCGTGGCCCCGTAACACTGCACGCAGGGGCGCCAGTTGACGACGAGTTCGTGGACGGGCACCCCTTCCGCGCCCAAGTCCCAGCCGCCGACGGCCGTTTGGGCCAGTCCCAGGGCCACCACCTCCGCGTGCGCGCTGGAGACACCGGAGGCGAGCACGACGTTCACGCCCACCGACACGATCCGGCCGGTGCCGCGCTCGGCGACGAGAGCCGCGAACGGACCGCCGTTGCCCTCCCGCCAGTTGCGGTCGGCCAGGCGGTGCACGAGCCGCATCCGGTCCGCGCGGTCGGGGACCACCGCCGGCACGTCGGCCAGCTCGTCGTCGATCCACGGGGACAGCGCCACGCGGTATTCCTTCGCGATGTCGATCACGTTCGGGCTTCCTCTCGGTGCGCGGCCAGCGGCGCGGTACGGGTGGTGACGGCTCGGGCGGCGACGGCTCGGGCGGCCCGTACGGCGGTCACCGCGCCGGTCAGGGTGACGTTTGCGGCCATCGGGGTGGGGATCACGCCGTTGCCGGCGAGGTACAGGTTGTCGTAGCCCCATACCCGGCCGTCCGGGTCGCAGACGGTCGTGCCGTCGTCGGCGGTGCCCGCCCGGACCGTGCCGGTCAGGTGCAGGGAGGAGCCGGGCGGCAGCAGTGCGAGTTCGGTCGCGGGGTCGAAGGGACCGAACTCCTCGGCCAGTGACCGGACTTCGGCGAGAGCCCGGTCGATCAGGGCGCGGTCGGTGTCGGAGTGGTCGAACTCGACACGGATGCGCGGCAGTCCGGCGAGGTCGGTCTCCGACTCCGAGAAGACGAGACGGTTCTCGGGGCGCGACTCGACGGGGGCATACAGCGTGAGGCCCACGGCGTGTGCGAGCGGGCGCCCGTCGTCGTCGACGTAGGTCCGGTTCATGATCTGTCCGTGGAAGGGCTGCGCCGTGCCGTTCTGCGGCAGCCAGAGCGAGTCCGTGCTGAACTCGCCGGTGCGCGGCAGGGGCAGGTCGTCCTGTGCGATGCCGAACCGGTCCAGGTCGAGCAGCACCCGGGCGGTGATGAACGCGTGCTCGTTGAGGTGGCGGCCCAGGGCCGGGGGGCGGATGCCCGAGGCGAACAGCAGCTGCGGGGTGCGCAGCGCGTCGGCGCACACGATGACGGTGTCCGCGTGGAGGTCGGTCTCCGTGCCGTCGGAGACGCGACGCAGTCGGGCGCCGGTGACCCGGCCGTCGGAGACGAGCAGGCGGGTGGCGAGTGTTGCCGTCAGCAGGGTGAACGCCGGGTCTCCGCCGGACGCGACGGGCGGGAAGATCGTCCCCGGCGCGGTGCGCGGCATGGGGCCGGATGCCGTCGTCGTGACGGCCATGGGCATCGGCTGCGGGCGCCGGTCGGCCGGCGCGGTGGCGTCGTAGCGCCTTCGCAGTACGTCGAGAACCAGACGGCCGGCCTCGGTGGGGCCGATGGGGGAAGGCGTGACGGCGAGCAGTCGGCGCGCGGTGTCCAGGTCCGCCGCCCATCCGGCCGGGTCGCCGAAGTCGAACACCTCGTCCCCGGCGGGCCACGGGGTCGCGGCGGTCCAGTGCACGCCCATGCCGCCCGCGTTCCACGCCAGTGCCGTCGCGGGCATCGCCTCGGCGTCCTCGCCGAAGGCCAGCGCGTGGAACATTCCGGGCGTCAGCTCGGTGAGGCTGGCCGCCGCCTCCCGCACCACCTCGGCGCCGGTGTACATGCCCTGGACACCGCTGACGACCTGTTCGTTGTAGCGCGACCAGAGGACCGGGTCGTCGATGTCGTGCAGATGCAGCCCAGGCGTCCTGCCGATGGCGCTGCCGCCCTCGACCATCGTGATGCCCAGCCCCGGATCGCCGTCCCGCAACAGCCGGGCCGCCACGGATCCCATGATGCCGCTGCCCACGATGAGGACGTCGGTGTGCGGGGTGTCGGTCACAGGGAAACTCCAAAGTCGTTTCGTGTGGGGGGAGTTACGCGCCGGGGACGAGCGGGCCGAACAGCTCCGTGTCCATGCGGTCCAGTGCCAGCTTCACTGCGCCGATCAGCGCGGCGTCGCGGCCCAGGCCGGTGGCGCGCAGTTCGATCGCGGGGGTGCGGGCGAGGCGCATCGCCTCGCGGACGCGGGGCAGCAGCACGTCGGCCGCGTCCTCCAGGCCGCCGCCGAGCACGATGAGCGAGGGCGCGACCGTCCAGGACAGGGTGGTGAGGATCGAGGTGATGTTCTCGACGAACTCGTCGACCTCGGCGAGTGCTTCCGCGTCCCCCGTGCGGGCCGCGTCGAAGCGGTCCAGCGCGACCCGGCGTCGATCCGGCTCGGGTGAGGTGAGCCAGGCGACGGGGTGGTTCTCGACCGAGCCGACCGGTATCGAGTGTGCCTCGATGATCTCGCCGGCGGCGCCGTCCAGACCCCGGTGCACGGCGCCCCGGATGAGGATGCCGAGGCCGGTCCGGTTGCCGAGGACCGCCCAGACGACGTTGTCGTGGTCGCCGGCCACGCCCCGCCAACGCTCGGCCAGCGCACCGAGGTTGGTGTCGTTGTCGGCGAACCAGGGCATGCGGACGCGCCGCCCGAGCTCGTCGGGCAGACGCACGCCCTCCCAGCGCGTGGTGTGCACCAGGCGTCGTACGACACCTTCGTCGTCGATCGCGCCACCGGCCGCGACCGCACCTGCGCGCAGCCGGTCCGGTGAGCCGCCCGCGTCGTCGAGTGCCTCCCGTACGAGGGCCGCCGCGTCGTCGAGCGTGGACTGCGGATCCTGGTAGGCGCGCAGCGGGCGGTGCGCCCGGCCGAGGATACGGCCGCGGACGTCGGCCACCACCGCGGACACGTCCAGGGTGCTGATACGGACGGCCGCCAACAGGGCGTGTTCCGCGCGCAGTCGATACCGTCGGGCAGGGCGGCCGGCGCAGCCGCTGGTGGGCACGCGGTCGAGCTCGGTGACCCAGCCCGCCTCGATGAGCGAGTCCAGGATCAACTCGTTGGTACGACGGGAGAGTCCGGCCTGCTCGGCGAGCTCGGTCAGGGTCATCGGCCCGGCCGACACCGCCAACGTACGCAGAATCACCGACGTGTTGACGCGGCGGACGGCGCTCTGGTTCATCCCGTTGGTCGCGGACTTCAGCCGGCTCACCTCATTCCCGTTCCGGCGATGCCCTGCACGAAGTACCGCTGCAGGAACAGGAAGAGCAGGAGCACCGGCAGCATGACGACCACGGCACCGGCGAGCATCAGGCCGTAGTCGGTCACGTGCGCCGCCGCCTGGCTGGTGGCCGCGAGGCCCACCGGGAGCGTGTAACTGGAGGTGCTCTGGGCGACGACGAGCGGCCAGATGAAGTAGTTCCACGAGTTGAGGAACGACATGATGGTGATCGTCGCGACCGCCGGGCCGGCCAGCGGGAGGAAGATCCGGAAGAAGATCCGGAACTCGCCGGCCCCGTCGATGCGGGCCGCCTCCAGCAACTCGTCGGGGATCGACGACGCGTACTGCCGCATGATGAACACCGACATCGGCATCGCCAGGCTGGGCAGCGCGATACCGGCGAGGGTGTCCGCGAGCCCCATGTCGACGGTGAGCACGAACTGCGGGACGAACACCGCCGTGAACGGCACCATCATCGCGGCCATGACCGCGCCGAACGCGAGCCGCCTGCCCGCGAATTCGAGTTTCGCGAGCGCGTAGCCGGCGGCCGATGCCGCCACGATGTTGCCGACCACCACCATGGCCGCGACGACGATGCTGTTGACCATGAACCGGCCGAAGCCCTGGGTCCGGAACAGCCGGGTGAAGTTGTCGAGCGTGACGTGGTGGGGGAACAGGGAACCGGGGTCGGAGCGGATCTCGTCGAGGCTGCGCAGCGAGCCGCTGATCCCCCAGAGGAACGGGAGGAGGGTGAGCAGCGCGCACAGGACGAGTGCGGCATAGAGCAGGGGCCGGGCAACGGGCCGCGGTCGTACGGCACTTCGGGCGATGGCGCTGCGTGTGGTCATGTCGGTGTTCTCCGACGCGGTGACGGCGGTCATGCGCGGGGCCTCAGCAATCGGAACTGGACGATGCTCACCAGCGCCACGAGCACCAGGGTGACGAAGGAGGCGGCCGAGGACACCCCGAACTCGCCGACCCCGAACTGGTGGTAGGTGTACAGCGCCACGGACTCGGTGGAGCCGAGCGGGCCGCCGTCGGTGAGCAGGTAGGGCTCGTCGAAGACCTGGAGGTAGAAGACGCTGAGCAGCACCGACACCATGAGGGTGGTGGGCAGCAGCAGGGGGACGGTGATGTGCCTCAACTGCCGCCATTTTCCCGCCCCGTCGAGGGCGGCGGCCTCGTAGACGTCTCGCGGGATCGCCTGGAGACCGGCGAGGAAGAGGACCATCGCGGTGCCGAAGTTGCGCCAGACGCCGAGCAGGACGACCACGGGCATGGCCAGGTGCTGGTCGTCCAGCCAGTTCGGTCCGGCGAAACCGACCGCGCCGAGGACCTTGTTGACGGTGCCGCTCGGGTTGAAGGCGTACTGCCAGATCAGGGCGGCGGCGACGATGTTGGTGACGACCGGTGCGAAGAACACGGTGCGGAAGAGGCCGCGCAGACGCTGGATGCCGGAGTCCAGCGCGATGGCCAGCGCGAATCCGACGCCCATGGTGAGCGGTACACCGACGGCCACGAAGACGGCGGTGTTCAGGATGTCCCGCAGGAAGGTCTGGTCCTGGAACAGCCGGAGGTAGTTCTCCAGACCGGTGAAGTCGACCGCGAAGGGATGGCGCAGATCCGCGCCGTGCAGGTCGGTGAGGCTGAAGCCGAGCGCGGCCACGGTCGGGATCGCCGTGTAGAGCAGGAACACGACGATGAACGGGGTGAGGAACAGCCAGGCGACAGCCGTTCGCCGCAGGCTGCGGTTGCCACGGCGCGCGGGGGCCGCGACCGGCCCGCCGCGCGGCCGGTGGCGCGGCGCCCGCGGGGTGAGGGTGATGGTCATCGACGGCTCACTTCGTGCTCGTGCCGACGCTCTCGGCGTACGCCTGGATGTTCGCGGCGGCCTTCGCCGCGGTCTCCTTGCCCTTGGCCACGGCCTCCATCTCCTTGCCCAGCCGGGTCGCGACCTGCTGCCAGGTGCTCACCTGCGGGAACGCCCGCGCCTTCGTCAGCTGCGTGAAGAACGCGTCGAGGAGCGGCTGCCCCTTGATGACCGGGTCGTCCCAGGCCGACACGGCCGCCGGCAGCGAGCTGTACGCCTTGAACTGGGCGACCTGGGTGCTCGGCTGCGAGACGTAGCGGATGAACTTCCACGACGCGTCCGTGTTGCCGCCGGTCGTGAGCACACCCCAGCTGCCGCCGCCGGAGAAGGAGGCACTGCTGGAGGCGCCGGCCGGCAGCGGCGCGGTGGCGACGTGGGACGCCGTCCAGCCGGTCTTCTTCGCGGCGGTGTCCAGCTGGCCGACGACCCAGGGGCCGGTGATCATGCAGGCGGTCTTCCCGGAGACGAAGTACGGCTGGGAGTCGAGGAAGGTAGGGGTCGCGGTGTCGGCGACTCCCGAGGTGAAGAACGACGCGTTGTACTTGATCGCGTCGACCATCGCCGGTGTGTCGAGTGACCACTTGCCGTCGGCGGAGAGCAGGGTGCCGCCGGCCTGCCAGGCGTACATCGCTGCGTCCTGGCCGTTGAAGATGTCCCAGCCGTTGTCGGCCCCGAGCCCGTGCACGGCTCCGGCACCCTGCAGCGCCTTGAAGAACGGCAGCATCTCGGCCCAGGTGGTCGGTGCCTTGACGCCCGCCTTCTTCGCGAGGTCGGCGCGGTAGACGAGGGCGTACGTGTACGCGTACCAGGGCACCGTGTAGGCGACGCCCTTGGCCACACCGGCGTCCCACAGGCTCTTGAAGAAGCTGCCGGAGTCGACGAGCCCCTCCGGCACGGGCCGCAGGATCGACGGGTCGAGGAACTGCGCCTGCGACTCGGGGAAGAACTGGGCCACGTCCGGGCCCTTCCCCGAGGCGATCGCCGCCTGGAGCTTGGTGTAGTACTCGGAGTTCGGTATCAGCGTGAACTTCACGGTGACGTCCGGGTTCGCGGCCTTGAACGGCTTGATCACCTTGTCGAGCACGCTGGCGTCGTCCTGGGTGGCCCAGACATTGACGGTGCCGGTCGCCGGAGCGGTGCCGACCGGCTTCGCGGCTGTCTTCGCGGCGGTGGTCTCGTCACCGCGCCCGCAGCCGGTCAGGGCGAGGGTGCCGAGGAGGGCTGTGCCGGCGGTCAGTCTGAGGACGCCGCGACGGGAGGGGTTGGACACTCGGTGGCTCCTGTCTCATGACATCGCTGAGGACAGTGATGTTTTTTCGTGAGAAAGCACTTCTTGCGGCTTGAGGGACCCAATGGGTGCGATGACGCCTATGCGACTGGCGTTAACGCTAGGAAGTACCTATTTCGACGGCGTGGCGGAGCCGTCACGAATAATTTCGGAACTTGTAGCGAAATCGGCCGCGCATGCCGTCCGACCGGCCCGCAGCGCCCCGCGCCTACGTACCCCGACAGCTGCACCAGTGCAGTCACATGACGGATGGGCCACGGACCGCCGAGCCCTGGCCTCGGGCCTGGGAGAGCGGCGACCGGCCCCTACCCACAGGTCGGAGGGGAAGTGATCACCGTGCCCGGCTCCCCCAACGCACTGTTGTGGCGCGGCATTCTCGCAGTCGGGTTCGGGCCGTGGGCGGTGCCGCCGCGATTCTGCGGCCCGGCATCACGGCACGCGCACTCACCCTCCGGGGCGCCGGGTGGGCGCCGGTCACCGGCGCTGTGGAGATCGGCATGGCCTCTCAGACCTGTCGATGTCCAAGCCACCGGGCCGCCGAGACCCATCGATTCAACTTCACGAGACAGGGGGCACCATGGACAAGCTTTCGGACCAGCTCAGCAGGTTGGCGGACCGCACGAAGAAGGTCGAGGACACCGCCACGGCCGCAAAGGCGAAGAGCCGCGCGCAGCTGGAGACGACCAAGACCAGTCTCAAGGCCTCCGTTGATGGCGTGGGAACCAAGACCGAGGAGGCCGGGGCCCGGGCTCAGGATCGGCTGAGCGATGTGCACGACTCGCTGGAGAAGCACTTTGCCGCGCGGCGAGCGCCGAGCACAAGGCCGGACGCGACCTCAAGAAGGCCGAACGCCGCGCCGACGACGCCGAGCAGGACGCCGCCGACGCGATCGCCCTGGACCTCTATGTACTGGACCAGGCCGAGTGCGCCGTCGTGGACGCCGTACTCGCCCGCGCCGACGCCGACGACCTCGCCGCCGGGTCGGGAACCGCTGGGTGATGCCCGGCTCGGCATCACGATGCGTGCCGAGCCGGCCCTCAACAGGGCGGGCGGTACTTCCACTGCGGGAAGTACTGGCCCCATTCCGCGTGGGTGAGGGCGGGAAAGGCACTGTCACAGATCCGGGAGGCGACCCTTCCGGGGTCAGGGTCCCACAACAGGACAGTCCAGTCCTCGCCGCCGGTGGCGAGGGTGCGGCCGGTCAGGGTCGCGACCCTGGTGAGCATGTATGTGCGGCCCGCTTACCGTCGCGAACGGATCGGTGAGCGTCTGGTCCGTGCCTTCAGGGTCTGGGCGAAGGAGCAAGGAGCGGAACCGGCCGAGGTGACCGCGTACTCCGGTAACGCCGAGGCTCGGCGTTTCTATGGGCGCAACGGCTTCGAGGAGAAGTCGGTGACCCTGGAGTTGCCGTTGTAAGCGTCCCCGTCGCGTCGTCCCGGTGTCACATCCATGGGTCCGCCGGTGTCTTCATGCCGAACCGCCGGGGAGGCAGACGACCTGGCCCGGACAGGCACATGTACCAGGAGGACACCGTGACGATTCGCGTTCCGAAGGCCGAGCTTCCCGTCGACCTCCGGGAGAGCATGATCAAGCAGCTCGGGGCCGTGCCCGAGCCCGTCGAAGTGCTGTGGAACCATCCCGAACTGGCAGCGGCCAACCAGGAGTTCACGGCGAGGGTGAGCACGTGGGACGCGGCGGACGCGGGGCTGAAGACGTTCGCGCACATGGCCGTGGCGGCGCAGGTCGGGTGCGGGTGGTGCCTCGACGTCAACTACTTCTTCGCGCTGAACCAGAACCTCGACCTGACGAAGGCGAGCCAGGTGCTGCGCTGGCGGCAGGCGGACGTGTTCTCGCCCCTGGAGCGGGACGTGATGGAGTACGCGGAGGCCATGACGACCACGCCGACCACCGTCACCGACGAGTTGTCGCAGCGCCTGCTGGAGCGGCTGGGCCCCGCCGCACTCGTCGAACTCACCGTGTTCATCGGCTTCGCCAACATGGCCGCCAGGTGCAACACCGCCCACGGCATCACCTCGCAGGGCTACTCCGACGCCTGCGAGATCCCGCTGGCCCCGCGGGCGGGGAAGATGCCGGTATGACCGAGGACCTCTTCGTCGCCCACCGCGGCCTGCTGTTCACCGTCGTCTACGAGATGCTCGGCTCGACCGCCGACGCGGAGGACGTGCTGCAGGAGTCCTGGCTGCGCTGGGCCGACGTGGACCGGTCCCAGGTGCGGGACCCGCGGTCGTACCTGATCCGGATCGTCACCCGGCAGGCGCTCAACCGGCTGCGCACCCTGTCGCGGCGGCGAGAGGAGTACGTGGGTGAGTGGCTGCCCGAACCGTTGCTCACCAGCCCCGATGTCGCCGAGGACGTCGAGCTCGCGGAGAGTGTGTCGATCGCGATGCTGACCGTGCTGGAGACGCTCGGGCCCACCGAGCGGGCCGTGTTCGTGCTGCGCGAGGTGTTCGAGCTGTCGTACGGCGAGATCGCCGAGGTGGTCGGGAAGTCCGCGGCGACGGTGCGGCAGGTCGCCCGGCGGGCGCGGGAGCATGTGGCGGCCCGGCGGCCACGGGTGAAGGTGAGCCGGTCGGAGCAGGCGGCCGTGGTGGAACGGTTCCTGCACGCCCTGCGGTCCGGCCATCTGCGGGAGTTGATGGAGGTGATGGCACCGGACGTGGTGCTGGTGACCGACGGCGGCGGGGTCGTCCCGGCCGCGCTCGCCCCGATCCACGGGGCCGAGCTGGTCGCACCGATCCTCGCCCGCGCGAACACGCTGGTGGCCGCGTTCGACACCACGCCTATATGGCTCAACGGCGAACCGGCGGGCCGCATGGACGTCGACGGTGTGCCGTCCGCGATCAGTCTCGTGGTGGAGGACGGCCGGGTCACCAGGATCTACGTGGTACGCAATCCGCGGAAGCTGACGCAACTCGACGAGCCGACCGAACTCGCCAGGTGAGTCCGCCCCGTCGACAGCGAAATACCCTATGTACAGCGTGAGTTGACGGAACATCAGTCCTACCGTCGACTCGTCCGTACGAATCCTGTACGAAGCCGGGAACAGAAGCGGAGGGCGGGGAACCGCGCCGCGACCGGGGTGCATCGGTAGCTGCATGGGGTCGGCCGTACGGCAGGCCGTGGAGGGGGCGACGTCGTGGCGTATGCCAGAGCACTGCGGGTCGGTGGGGTGGTGGCAGCCTGCGGGGGCCTGCTGCTGGGGTGCACAGGTGGCGGCGGGGGCGGTTCCGCGTCGCCGCCCTCGGCATCCGGGACGGCCCGGCGCGCTTCCGCCTCCGCCACCTCCGGGACGGACCCGGCCCGGGAACCGAAGACCGCGTCCCAGGCTCGGGCGCTGATCGAACAGGTCATCGCTGGGCCGGAGTTGTTCGGCACCGGGGTGCTGCGGGCGACGCCGTACGAGAGTGCACCCGGGCGGTGGGCGGTGCTGGGGGACGACTGCGTGTGGCGGCTGGAGCCGTTGCCCGGGGACGGTCTGGCCACCGTTACCCGGCACTTCGAGGTACCCGCGGCGGGCAGGAAGGGCTCCGTGCGGCTGTCGGCCACGGTCACCGTGCACCGTACGGCGCTGGACGCGTCGTGGGAGCAGGCCCGGATGCTGGAGGAGGACCTCGACTGCACGGAGCAGACCCAGCGGCCGGGTGAGCGGCTGACGGGCCTGCAGTCGTTGTCGTTCGCCCGGGGCGAGGGCGGCAACACCAGTGGCGACGATCTGCTGCTGGAGACCGGGCAGTGTGTGAGTGACACGCGCGGTGGGCCGTATCCGTACTGGTGGCAGCAGGCGGTACTGGGCTCGGTGGTGGTGGGAGCGTCCGTGTGCGGCGGACGGGGCCGTGGCGAGCAGGAGCTCAACTCCCTTGTGGCGGAGGTCCTTCCGAGGATGCTGCTGCGGGTGCAGCAGGAGATCGGCCGACCCACCGGGTCCGCGTCGGGCACGGAGGGTGGTGGGTCGTGATGGAGCGGCTGCTTCCCTCCGATCCGTCCCGGCTCGGCGGCTACCGGCTGTTGGGGCGTCTCGGCGCGGGCGGGATGGGCGTGGTCTATGTGGGGCGCGGCACGGCCGGGGAGCTCGCGGCGGTGAAGGTGATCCAGCCCGAGTTCGCCCAACAGGCGGAGTTCCGGGCCAGGTTCAGGCGTGAGGCGGACTCCGCGCGCGGTGTGGACAGCCCGTGGGTGGTGCCGGTGCTGGGCGCGGACACGGAGGGGCCCGCGCCATGGCTGGCGACCGCGTTCGTGCCGGGGCCCTCGCTGGCCGAGGCGGTGGCGGAGTGCGGGCCGTTGCCCGCGCGGGTGGTGCGGGTACTGGGCAAGGTGCTGGCGCGCGCCCTGGACGCCGTGCACCGGGCGGGTCTGGTGCATCGGGACGTCAAGCCGGGGAATGTGCTGCTCGCTTTGGACGGGCCCCGGCTGATCGACTTCGGCATCGCGCGGCCCACGGCGGCCGAGGAGACCGAACTGACCTCGGACAGCATGGTGGTGGGCACGCCCGGGTTCCTCTCCCCGGAGCAGGCCCGGGCGCTGCCGGTGGCTCCGGCGAGCGATGTGTTCTCGCTGGGCTGTGTGCTGGCGTACACGGCGACCGGGCGGCTGCCGTTCGGTACGGGTGCGGCGGACGCGCTGCTGTACCGGACCGTGCACGACACACCGGATCTGGACGGAGTCGAGGACGCCGAACTCCGGTCCCTGCTGGTGCGCTGCCTCGCCAAGGAACCCGGGGAACGGCCTCACGTCACGGAGATCGACACCGAGTTGGTGGAGGACGCGCCGGCCGGTTCCATCGGCTGGCTGCCGGACCCGGTGGTCCGGATGGTCGCCGACCGGTCGGCGCGGATGCTGGCACTGCCCGGTATCGAGGCGACCGAGGTCCCTGACGAGCCGACTCCCCCACGTCCGAGCCGCCGTCGGGTACTTGCCCTCGCCACGGGCGGTACGGCACTGCTCGCGGCCGGTGGCGGGGTGGCACTGTGGGCGGCCCTGCGCGACAACGACCGTACGGCACCGTCGAGTTCGGCGACCGGCCGCGACTGGGCCATCGGCGTCCAGGCCGATCTGAGCGGCCCGCTCAAGGCGGCGGGGACCGCGCAGGAGCGGGCCGCACGGCTCGCCGTGGAGCAGTTCAACTCCCGCAGGGACAAGGCATTCACGCTCACTCTGCGGGTGCTGGACGACCGCGGCGAACCGGCCCGGGCGCAGGCGGTGGCACGCCAACTGACGCGCGACAGCGATGTGTTCGCGGTTCTCGGCCCCACTGGTTACGCCTCGGCGCAGAGCGCGGTGGAGGTGTACGAGAGTGCCGGGCTGCCCTTGATGACCGTCTCCGAACTCTCCGTCTCCGCAGTCCAGTCGGCGCTGCTGGCCAAGCCGAAGAGCTACTTCCGGGCCGCTCCGCTGGCCGCGTACTCCGCGTTCGCCACCGTCACCGCGCTCACCGCGCAGGGGTCCCGCCGCCCGGGGCTGCTGGTCGACCGGGCGGGCGGCATCACCGGCATGGAGTCCGTCAACGTCGTCCACAGCTCGACCCACGCGGCCGGCATCGCTCTCTACGCCCGGGTCGTGCCCGCGCTCGCGCCCGACGTGTCGACCGTCGTCGCCGACATGCTCGCCCACGGCGTGGACGGCTTCTACTACACCGGCACTCCCGAGCGTGCCGCCCCGCTCGCCCGGGCCCTGGCCGCACGGGACTTCACCGGACCGCGCTTCCTGGACACTTCGTCGGCCACACCGGCCTTCGTCGCGGCGGCGGGCCCGGCGGGCGAGGGCTGGCAGGTCCTGGCACCGTACATCGACCCGGCCGCCGCGGCTGTACGACCGTTCGCCACCGCCTACCGCAAGCGATACGGCACCGCGCCGGGCGACTGGGCCGCCGAGGCCTACGACGTCACCCGCCTGCTGGCCGACCGGCTCACGGCGCTGGCCGGGAGCGGGACGAGCAAGGCAGCCAGCGGGAGCGCGCCGCACCGCCCCACCCGGGCTCAAGTCACGGGCGCGCTCGCCAAGTCCAGTTTCAAGGGCCTGGTCACCACCTACACCTTCGACGCCGATCACCAGCTCGTCACACGGCAGGTCCAGCACTACCGGCTCACGGACGGCCGTTTCGCCTATGCCGGCCCGGTGGGCCTGTCTTCCTGACCGCTGGAGAAGCCGTCGTCGAGCAGCAACAGGAGCGCTGGGATGCGGGCATTGCGGGCCGAGGACCCGGAGGAGCTGGGCGGGCACCGGCTGCTGGCGCGGCTCGGTGCGGGCGGGATGGGCGTGGTGTATCTGGCCCGTTCCGCCGACGGGACGCCGGTCGCGCTGAAGGTGATCCGGGCCGAGTACGCGGCCGACCCGGCCTTCCGTGCCCGCTTCCGGCGCGAGGTACGGCTGGCCACCGGCCTCACCGGCCGCTGGGTGGTCGCGGTGACGGACGCGGACACCGAGGCGCGTGAACCGTGGCTGGCCACCGCGTTCGTCCCCGGCCCGTCACTGGCCGAGGCGGTGGACGGACTCGGGCCGCTGCCCCCGGAGTCGGTCCGCGTGCTCGGGGCCCGACTGGCCCGGGCGCTGGGCGAGTTGCACGCGGTGGACCTAGTGCACCGGGACGTCAAACCCGGCAACATCCTGCTCGTCCCCGACGGCCCCCGTCTCATCGACTTCGGCATCGCCAAGGGCGCCGGCACGACCGCGCTCACCGCCCCCGACGCGGTCGTCGGCACCCCCGGCTACCTCTCCCCCGAACAGGCCCGTTCGCACGGCGGCGAGGTCGGCCCGGCCGGCGATCTGTTCTCGCTCGGGTGTGTGCTTGCGTACGCGGCGACCGGGCGGCGCCCGTTCGGCACCGGTGACGCACCCGTGGTCCTGTACCGCACGGTCCACGAACTCCCCGACCGCACCGGCTTCGCCCAACTCCCGCCACCGCTACGGTCGGTGATCGACGGCTGCCTCGCCAAGGATCCCGCGCTCCGGCCGACGGCGGCCGAGGTCCACTCCGCGCTGACGCATGACGACCACCCGGACGAAGGCCCCGCCCCGGCGACCGACTGGTTGCCACCCGCCGTACTGCGACTGGTCGCGGAGCGCTCGGCGCGCGCCCTCGACCCGCCACCACGCACCGCGGGACCGGTCGCCCCCACCCGCGAGCCGCTCAACACGCCTACCAGGCAGGGGATTTCACGCCGCCGCGTCCTGGCGATCGGCGGCTCGGCAGCCGCCGTACTCGCCGCGTCCGGCACGGCTGCGGCCGTTCTCCTCACCAGGGGCCACCCGGCGACGAACGGCACGCGCCGCGACATCCCGACGCACACCCTCGCCCTGCACGCAGACCTGACGGGTTCTCAGAAAGCCCTGGGCCAGGCACAGAAGCGCGGCGCACTCCTCGCCGTCGCCGCCCACAACGCCCGCGCGAACGTCTCCTACCGCCTCGCCCTGTCCTCGTACGACGACGGAGGCGACGGCGCGCGAGCGCGGGAGACCGCACGGCGTGTGCTGGCCACGCGGTCTGTGAGCGCCGTCATCGGCCCCAGCACGACGGCCGGCGCCCGTGCCGCCGCACCGCTGTACGCCGCCGCGTCCATGCCGGTGGTCCTGGTGTCGGTCGACGACGGGACCGCCGGACTCTCCACCACGACGCTGCGCACGCTGTGCGTGACCCGGGCCTCCGACAGCTCACAGACCCTGCCGCTCCTCTCCTACCTGACCAGGGCCCGCCCCACCCACCGCACGGCGGTCGTCCAGGACCGGGCGGCGGGCGAAACGGCCGCCGGCATCCGGCGCGACCTGGTGGAGACACCGCCCAGCGACGGCACCGTCACGGTCCACCAAGTCGCCGCCGGGACAGCGGACTTCGCCCCGGCCGTCGCCCACGCCCTGGCCACCCGGCCGCAGGCGGTCATCTACGCCGGCACATCACCCGGCCGGGCGGCGGCCTGCGCCCGGGCCCTCGCGGCAGCGCACTTCGCTGGCGCGGTGGCCGGCTTCGAGCCGGTCATGCGCGGCGCCTTCCTCACCGCCGCCGGGCAGGCCGCCGAGGGCTGGATCTTCGAAGCGCCCTACACCCAGGCGCAGTCGGCCGACACCCCAGCCGCGAAGGCGTTCACCGCGGCCTACCGAACGCGCTACCGCGAGACACCCGGCCGGTGGTCCGCCGAGGCGTACGACGCCGTCGGCCTGATCGCCCGAGCCCTCGACGCACTCGGGACGACAACCCCCATCGAGCCCGCGCAGGTCGCCGAGGGCCTCTTCCACCTCTCGTACGACGGAGTGGCCAAGCCGATCCGTTTCGTCCAGGGCACCACCCACACGATGGCCCCGGAGAACACGGCGTTCCTGTACCAGGCCAGGGGCGGCGCGTTCCGTTTTCTGGGTCGCTACGACCAGGTCCGGGCGGCGGAGCTCTAGTCATACCGCCGGAGCGCCGCGTGACATTCTGTGGCGTGCACCTCAGTGACCACGCGACCAGTGTCGAACTCCCACCTCTCCGCTATCAGTTCGTCACCGCTGGGCTGCGCGGGGTGGCCGCGGGGACAGTGGACGTGCCCCTGCCCGCCGCCACCGTTCGGAGATACGCGCCGAGGCGTGCGATGGCCGACGGGTTGCGGGGGCTTTCGACGAGGTCGACGTAGTCGAGGACGAAGATCCGTCGGTGCTTGACGGCGGAGACGTTGCGAAGCGGGGCGTAGGAGAGGAGGAACTTCTTCTTCTGAGCGGCGCTCACGTCGCCGTAGTCGCAGATCACGATGACACCGGGGTCACGCTTCACGACGGTTTCCCAACCGACCGTGGTCCAGGAGTCGTTGACGTCGTGCATGACGTTGACCCCGCCGGCCTCGCTGATGATCTGGTCGGGGGCGGCGTAGCGGCCCGAGGTGAACGGGGCGTCCTGGCCGCTGTCGTAGAGGAAGACCGTGGGTCTCGCCGCCGGGGCCTTGCTGTGGACTGCGGCTGTCTGCTTCTTGAAGTCGGCGATCAGGGTGGCGGCGCGCTTCTCGACGCCGAAGAGTTTTCCGAGGTTGGTGAGGTCGGCGTAGAGGGCGTCGAGGGGCGGCATGATGCCGCGTGAGGTGTCGGTGCGGCCGTTGCGGCAGGACTCGGTGAGGACGTACGAGGGGATGCCGAGCTTCTTCAGGGCGTCGGGGGTGAAGCCGCTGTCGTCGCGGAAGCCGTAGTTCCAGCCGGCGAAGACGAGGTCGGCGCGGGCGTCGAGGACGTTCTCCTTGGTGAGTTGGTCCTTGGACAGCCACGTGACCTTCCGGTAGCCGTCCTTCCAGGGCACGTCGGTGAGATCGCCCTTGTCGTCGGGCATGGCGAACCCGGCCATGCGGTTCTCCAGTCCGAGGGCGAACATCAGCTCGGTGATGCCGACGTCGTTGGTGACGACTCGCTTCGGAACGGTCTTGTACGTCACCTTCTGGCCGCAGTTGGTGAGGGTGACCGCCTCGGTGGGGCGGGTGTCCGCGGTCTGCTCGACGCTCGCACCGCATCCGGTGGCGGTCGCGGCGAGGCAGAGGGCGGCGGCAAGCAGCTTGCGCATGGGGCGTGTTGTCCTCAGGTAGTGGGCGGGAGCAGGTCGAACAGGAGCTGGACCGCGCCGGTCTCCGGGTGTCGGACCGGGTGCGCTCGGACTCCGAACACCTCGGCGAGCAGGGTGGGTCGGAGTACGTCGTGCGGTGCGCCGGACGCGACGATCCGGCCGTCGGCGATCACGTACAGCAGGTCGCAGTGCGCGGCGGCGAGGTTGAGGTCGTGCAGGGCCGCCAGCACGGTCGGGCCGCTGCGACGGACCAGGGACAGCACGTCCAACTGGTGGGCGATGTCCAGGTGGTTGGTCGGTTCGTCGAGGACGAGGACGCGAGGGCGCTGGGCGAGGGCGCGGGCGATCAGGACACGCTGCCTCTCGCCGCCGGACAGGGCGAGGAACCCGCGGTCGGCGAGGTGGGCGACGCCCGTGCGTTCCATGGCGTCGGCGCAGATCTCCCGGTCCGACGCGGCGGTCCGATCCCGGTGCGGCAGCCGCCCCATGGCGACCACCTCGGTGACGGTGAAGTCGAACTCAGCCGACGACTCCTGCGGCAGCGCGGCCAACACCCGGGCGACGGCCCGTGGTTCCATCGCGTGCACGTCGTCCCCGTCGAGCCGGACCGTGCCGCCGGCCGGCCGCAGCGCCCGGTACACACACCTCAACAGGGTTGATTTACCACTGCCGTTGGGGCCGACGAGCCCGACGAAGGCCCCGGGGTCCACGGCTAGCCGGATGTCGTCGACCAGCCGCACCGCGCCCGCGTCGACCGACAGCCCCTCGATGTCGAGCCGCATCAACGCCCCCCGAACGCATAGCCGCCGCGCCGCATCAGCAGCAGGAAGGCGGGCACTCCCACCACGGCGGTGATGACGCCGACCGGCAGTTCGGCGGGCGCCAGCAGCAGCCGGGAGAGCACGTCGGCCCAGACCAGCAGCACCGCACCGGTCAGGGGCGCGACCGCGAGGACCCTGCGGTGATCGGCGCCGACGATCATCCGTACGAGGTGCGGCACCATGAGCCCGACGAAGCCGATGGCGCCGCTGACCGCCACCACCGTTCCGGTCACGGCCGCGGTGACGAGGAACAACTCCCGCCGTAGTCGGGCGGGTTGGACCCCGAGCGCGGCGGAGGTCTCGTCCCCCATCGCGAGGGCGTTGAGTGATTCCGCCCGCCACCGCAGCCACGCCCAGCCGGCCGCGACGGTGACGGCGGCCAGTGGGACCTGTGCCCAGGTCGCGCCGCCCAGGCTCCCCAGCAGCCACATCATCGCCGAGCGGGCCGCCTCGCCACGGGCCGCGCCGAACACCATCACGGTGGTGACGGCCTCGAAGCCGTAGGCCAGCGCGGTCCCGGTGAGGATCAGCCGCAGCGGGGTGAGGCCGTGCGGCGAGCGCGCCACGGCGTACACCAGGGCCATGGCCGCGAGCGCCGAGGCGAACGCGGACGCGGACAGGGCCCAGACGCCGAGGCCGGCGAACGCGCCCAGCAGGATGACGGCGTTGGCGCCGACCGCCGCGCCGGAGGAGATGCCCAGGACGAACGGATCGGCGAGCGCGTTGCGGACCATGGCCTGGACGGCCACGCCGACGGCCGAGAGCCCGGCCCCCACGACGGCCGCGAGGACGACCCTGGGCAGCCGGATCTCCCAGACGATGGTGTAGTCGGCGGCGTCGGTGGCGTGCACGGTTCCGCCGGTGCCCCCCGCCCACAGGAAGCGGAACACGTCTGCTGGTCCGATGCCGGCCGCCCCCAGTGCGACACCGCACACGAGGGAGGCGCAGAGCAGGACCAGTAGCCCAAGTATCAACAGTGGCTGGGGTGTTCGGCCCGGGCCGGAGCTCGGAGGTCGGCGCACGATCGGCGGTCCTTCACCTGGGGCCGCCTGGTGAGCCTCGATCGAGGAGGCAGACCGTACGACCGTGCCGGCCGCTCGGATCCCCTCTCGCAGTCCACGGCGAGCAGTCAACGGGTCGCACCGCCCACGGGCGATCGGGCTCGCGCGACGACCACGGGGGCGCCGCGCACACCGTTGCGGGTCAGCGCCGGGTTCTCACCGGACTTCCCCCGCGGGAGGCTAGGGGAGCCTAACAAACGGGGACGAGCAGGTCGGAGGCGCCCGAACCCCGGCCTCGCCCCGGACACGATGAACGGAGCGGTCGTAGATGCGGAGACGGGACGGCGAAGTACCCCTGCGCGGCGGGCGCGTGACCCCTGGCGTGGTGCGGGTCGGGGACACGGTGCGCCGACCGGTCACGGAGGCGTCGCCCTTCGTGGCGCGGCTTCTCGACCATCTCGAACGGCGCGGTTTCACCGGTGCCCCACGCCACCTCGGTCTCGACGCGGCCGGACGTGACACGTTCGGCTATCTGCCCGGCGAGGTGCCCGCCAGGTTCCGGCGCTGGACCGACGCGCAGGTCACGGCGGCCGGTGTGCTGCTCCGGTCCCTGCACGACGCGACGCGCGGCTGCGTGCTCGCCCGGGCGTGCCCTGTCGTCTGCCACCACGACCCAGGTCCGAACAACGCCGTCTTCCGCGGCGGTCTGCCCTACGCCTTCATCGACTTCGACACCGCCGCACCCGGCGATCCTCTCGAAGACGTCGGATATGCGGCCTGGACATGGTGCGTGTCCTCCCGCGCCACCGCTCCGCCCGCCGCGGCGCAGGCGGCCCAGGTGCGGGTCCTCGCGGACGCCTACGGCCTGGAAGGCTCCGCCCGGGGCGAATTGGTCGACGCGATGCTCGACCGGCAGGCACGCAACGCGAGGTGGTGGCGCCGGCGCTTCGACGAGCCCGAACTCCGCCCCGATGACGCCGAGTTGATCGGCCCCCGGATCGAGTGGTCCGAGCGGGAGCACGCGTACACCTCCGCGCATCGCTCCACGTTCGAGAGGGCGCTGCTGGTCACGCGCCCACTCGCGCGATGAACGTGGCAAGGTTCGTCACGGTCCGCCGGATCTTCTCGTCCAGGGTGAGGGACTCCTGGAGGCGTGCGCCGACGCCCGTGTCCTTCTTGCCGCGTACGTAGAGGGAGCAGGCGAGGTCGCTGCACATGTAGACGCCGACCGAGTTGCCCTGCTGGCCGGCCTTCCCCGATCTCGGCGCGACCATCAGGGACACGCCTCCGGTGTGGGTGGTCAGGCACACCGAACACATGCTGCGGCGCTGCTGCCAGGAGGCGGCACCGGAGGTGCGCAGCTGGACACCGACCGGGCGGCCGTCCAGCTCGGTCACGACATAGGCCCGGTCGGGGGCCTGGGGATCTCGCCAGCCCAGGAAGTCCAGGTCGTCCCAGGATCGTTCCGCCAGGTCGCGGGGGACGGACAGGCGTTTGGCCTCACCCTTGGTGCAGTTCACGAAGGCGGTGCGGATCTCTTGCTCGGTCAGCGGTTTCATAACAGGCACGCTAATTTGCCTAATCGAGTTAGGCAAATGCATAATCTTCGAAGCAGGGGATGAGGGAATCGACGCGGAGGACGCGACCATGACAGGCACCGGACGGGTGGGACTGACCACGGAGCGCCTGGTCCGGGCGGGCGCGGACCTGGCTGACGAGATCGGCTTCGAGCAGGCGACCCCCGCGGAGCTCGCCCGGCGCTTCGGCGTCAAGACCGCCAGCCTGTACTCGCACGTGAGGAACGCCCACGACCTCAAGACCAGGATCGCCCTGCTCGCCCTGGAGGAACTGGCCGACCAGGTCTCCGCGGCGGTGGCCGGACGGGCGGGCAAGGACGCCCTGACCGCCTTCGCGAACGCCTACCGCGACTACGCCCTCAAGCACCCGGGTCGTTTCGTCGCGGCGCGCTTCCGCCTCGACCCGGAGACCGCCGCCGCGAGCGCGGGCGTACGGCACGCCCGGATGACCCGGGCGATCCTGCGCGGCTACGACCTGCCCGAGCCGCAACAGACGCATGCGGTACGGCTGTTGGGCAGCGTCTTCAGCGGCTTCGTCGGCCTGGAGACCGCCGGCGGCTTCGACCACAGCGCCCCCGACGCACAGGCGAGTTGGACCGGGATCCTCGACGCGCTGGACGCTCTGCTGCGCACCTGGCCCGGAACGCCCGCATCACGACCGTAGAAGACGGCAAACCGCCGTCCGGCTCCGCCTCGGCCGCATACTCTACGGATGCGCACGGACACTACGCGCTGCCGGTCACGGCCGACCGAGGAGGAATCCCGTGTCATCGCCCCTCGCCCCCCAGCACGCTCCCGTCGGTGACGTGGGTGCGGCGCTCATGATCGTCGACTCCCGGCTCAAGACGGTCCACGACGGCAGGACGGGGGCCGATCCCGAACAGCAGGCGCTGATGGAGCAGTTCATCGCGTCGCTGGGTCCGGAGGGCGTCGACGACGTCCTGGGCGGCATGTGCACCCTCATCTACATCTTCATGACGTGGCTGCGGAAGGCGCACGAGAGTCAGGGCAAGGACGTCATCGAGTACGTGGTGCCCACCCTCGTGGGCACGCTGCGCATGATGCCCAGGAGCATCCCTCCCGAGGCCGTCCCCGCCATGGCCGGCATGGTCGTCGCGGCGGGCATCGGGCTGAGCCCCAATCTGTGGCGCGAGCAGTACGGGGACTGGACCAAGGAGGAGATGACTCCGCTGGAGGCCACGGCCTTCCTGCTCGCGGAGCACATCAACCGCATCACGGAGGACCCCGACTCCGCGACCCGTCTGATCACCGACGCGCTGTCGCGCACGGACGAGGACTGACGTACCGCCGCCCTCACGGGACCCGGGCCGGCAGGGAGCGGGCCGCGCGCAGATCGTGCAGCTTCTGCGCGTCGTCCGTCCCGGCCGCCGCCGTGTACGTGACGATCCTGAGGTCGGTGCCGGCGGCCATCACGACGTCGAGGTCGAGGTCGATGTCCCCGACTCGCGGGTGCTCTACGGTCTTTCGGTCTCCGACGTGGGTGCGGGCCGTGCCGTTGGACCACAGGCGGGCGAAGCGCGGGCTGTCGCGCAGCATGCGGTCGACGAAGGCGACGAGCCGTGCGTCATGGGGATGGGCGGCGGCCGTGACCCGCAGGTCGGCGACGAGATCCTCCTCCTCGACCTCGTCACCCGCCCAGGACCGCACGGGCCAGCCCGCGATCGGTGCCCGTCCGGTTCCGCCACCCGGCCGGAACATCCCGGCGACGAGGTTGTGCTCGTCCCAGCCGTAGGTGCGGGGGTCGCCGATCGCGGCGGACCACATGTCGTTCCAGCCGATGAGCGTCCAGTCGGCGGCGAACACCGCGGTGGGGTTGTCGGCCAACTGCCCCACGAGCCGGTGCACCCGCGCGGGCATGTGCCTGGACACGTTCCCGGTCGCGGGCGGCGCGAGGTGGGCGCAGCGGAACAGGTGGTCGCGTTCGGACGGTTCGAGGCGCAGGGCCCTGGCCAGCGCGGCGACGACCTGGGCCGAGGGGTTGCGGGCGCGGCCCTGCTCCAGCCGGACCACGTAGTCGACCGACAAACCCGCCAGCCCGGCCAGTTCCTCCCGGCGCAGTCCGGGGATGCGCCGCCCCCCGTCCGGCTCCAGCCCGCTCTCCCGTGGTGACACACGCTCTCGCCACCCCCGCAGAGCGATGCCGAAGTGGTTCGTCGCAGCCATGCACGCCATCGTCGTCGACACGCCGTACGGCACACGGGGCTTCGGCCTCCGCACTACGGATTCTTTACCCCACGGCTTCGGGCGCCCCGGCGCCTTCGGTGACGTCCGTCCAGTGCGCCCGCGTGAACGCGGCGGCCGCGTCGAGCGCTTGGGTGCCCTCGTCGAGCATCACCGCGAACCCCTGGAAGACGTGCGGCACTTGGGACCAGACCTGCAGATCGACCCGTACGTCGCACGCGGCGGCGCGGGCCGCCAGTCGTACGGCGTCGTCCAGCAGGATCTCGTGCGAGCCGACCTGAATGAGCAGCGGCGGCAGCCCGGTCAGGTCCGCGAAGACGGGGCTGGCGTAGGGCGTGGTGGGGTCCGTGTCGCGGAGATAGTCCTGGGCCCGCCTGCGCAGGCCCTCCGGGGTGACCGAGGGATCGACGGCCGCCTTGCTCACCGCGCTCGCGCCGGACACGCTCAGGTCGGCCCACGGGGAGAACACCGCGGCCGACGCGGGCTGGGGCAGCCCCGCGTCCTTGGCGGCGACCAGCGTCGCGGCGACGAGACCGCCGCCCGCGGACTCGCCGACGAAGGCGATCGCGGAGCTGGGCAGTCCGTCGTCGAGGAGGGCCCGGTAGACGGCCAGGGCGTCGTCGACCGCCGCGGGGAACGGGTGCTCGGGGGCCAGCCGGTAGTCGACGCACACGGCGCGCGCGTCGGTGCGCCGTACGACCTCGGCGGCCAGACCCACGGCGTCGGCCGCCGAGCCGATGACGTAGGCGCCCCCGTGCAGGTAGAGGACCACGGTCGCCGGGTCGCTCGCCGGGGTCTCCACGGTCACGACGGGGACACCGCCCAGTTCGCCCACCGTGGTCGAGACGTCGGGCGGCAACGGGATGGACGCCATCAACTCGGTGAAGAGGGCCCGCTGTTCGGCGACGTCGCCGCCGAGGTCGAGCGGACCGTGCCGCAGCAGTTCGTCGAGGGCCTGGCGCTGTTGCCGGGACATGGTGGTGCCTTTCGTGGTTCCGGTGGAAGCGGTGCGGGGTGGCGCGGGTCAGCGCGGCGGGCCGACGATGATCTGGCCGTACTTGTCGGCGGCCTCCGCCATGAGGTCCCGGGAGATCTCGAAGCCCTCGGGGCGCGGGGTCGTCAGGTCGCGCCCCGCGTGGCGGAACATGCCGTCGATGCCGCCGGGTGTGCAGATCATGAGGAGATCCGCCGTGTCGGAGGTGATCCGGTAGCCGTGCGGGACGTTGCGGGGAAGGAAGACGATCCCGCCCTCCGACAGCTCCATCTCCTCGTCGTCGCACCAGAGCAGCGCACTGCCCTTGATCAGCATGAAGACCTCGTCCTCACGTGTGTGCACGTGGTACGGCGGCGCCTCGCCCCTGGGGACGGAGAACCGTCCCACGGTCAGCTGTCCGCCGGTGGCCGCCGCGTCCAGGAGTACGGCGAACTCACCGCCGTCGAGCCACTCCAGTTTCTGCTGCTGCTCGGGTTGTGCGAGGTAGGCCAGGGTCATGACGGTGTCCGTTCTGCGTCCGTGCCGCGTCCTGTTGCCGCGCGATCACGGGGATGACTCGGTCGTTGCGATGATCCTCTTGGCTCCGCCCCGGCCGCCAGGCATACGGGTAGGACCAGCAGTACCACTCCCCCGCGTCCGCCCCGGGGTGTCACGCGCGTCCGAGAACGTCGTCGTCGTGCGGCATCCTCTGCTGCCATGAACGTCGCGCCCGATCAAGAACTGCCGTCCGAGGACGAGGACATGGAGATCCGGGCGGTCTCCGCCCGGCGCCGGAGCCTCAGGCGCTCGGCATGAGACCGCTGAGCCTGCTCGTGTCGTAGGGCCAGGCGGACCGCGGGAGGCGCTGCCAGGCCGGTGAGCAGGAACAGTGCGCCTACGACGTACCAGCCGGGGCGGCCCCAGGTGATGCACAGCGCGATGAGCAGCCCGGGGCCGAACGCCTCGGCGAGGCTCGTTCCCAGGCCGAACACGCCGAGGTACTGGCCGGTGGCGGAGCGCGGGGCGAGCGCGAAGGACACCTCGAAGCCGGCCGCCGCGTGCCACAGTTCACCGACCGTGTGGACGACCACGGCGGTGATGAGCAGTGCCGTGGCGGCCCACGCCCGACCAGCAGCTCCCCGGCGATCGTGAGCCCGAGCAGCGGGGCGAGTTGGGCCGCCGAGATCAGCAGGCCCAACTGTGCTGCGCTCAGGCCCAGTTCACGTTGCAGGACGATGCCCATCGCCCCGATGCCCTGCACGAAGAAGCCCGACGCGGCCTGGGTGAAGGTGGCGACGGCGAGGACCGTCCGCCGAAAGTGCGCGGCATCGTCCCGGCCGATCACGGGCGCCAGTACAGGGAGGGGTCGGGGTGTTCGGTGAATCCGAGGTCGCGGTACAGCGGTTCGCCTTCGGCGGAGGCGTGCAGGTCGACCCGGGAGACGCCGCTGTCCCGGAACCAGTCGAGCAGGCCCCGCATGATGGAGCGGCTGTGCCCGCGTCTCCGGTGGGCCGGGTCGGTGACCACGCCGAGGACCTGTCCGATCCGGCCGTTGCGCAGATGCGGTCCGGGCAGTCGCTGCTCGACGGTGCCGATCCCGCAGGCCGCGAGGGTGCCGCCGTCGCCGTCCACCACGAGGATGCGCACGGTGTCCACCGTCAGCTGTTCCTTGAGCACGACGGCCAGCGCGTCCAGCCAATCGCCGCCCACCGAGGCGGGGTTGAAGAAGTCGCCGCCCAAGTCCTCGAAGAGCAGCGCCCGTAGCCGTACGAGCTCCACGAGGTCGTACTCCACGGCCTGCCGCACCCGGGACGGATCTGTGTTGTCGCGTTGTCCCATGGTGATCAGACTGCTGTAATGGTCTTATGCACCTCAACCCTTACGGCGAGGATGCCGTGAACCTGGCGGCGGATCTGGTCAACCGGCCTCCCTCCGACACCGAGGAACTGGCGGCCCGCTGCCGCGATGCGGGTCTGGCGCTGGAGCGGGCGACGACGGCCCAGGATCTCGACCGGGCCCGGTACGCGCTGGAGTCGTGGCAGAAGGTCGTCGACGCGAGCGACGAGCAGGAGCGCGCCGCGCTGGTCAACCGGATGCTGGAGGAGGCCGCCGCCTATCCACGGATGACCGACCACGCGGGCAGCGGCTGGCACCTCCACTACCGGGACGACCGGAAGCCGCTCGGAGATGTGCTGTTCTCCCTGATCGCGGTGGGCACCGCACTGCATCTCTCGGGACGCGGAATGCACCGCCTGCGGCGCTGCGCCGTGGCCGAGTGCGACATGGTCTTCGCCGACACCTCCCGTACGGGACGGCAGCGCTACTGCTCCCAACTCTGCGCCAACCGCGACGCGGTGCGCCGGCACCGGGCCCGCGGCCAGGAAAATGACGCATCCAGTATGTACAAGGGAAAATCCAGTTCATCAGAGCGCAAATCGATCACTGGATCGGTGTAATCGGCACATACGTCGCACCGCTTGTGGATCTAGCGTCGGAATGCACGGGGCCGCACGGACCAGAAAGGCATTCCCACACTCATGCCCATCCCGCATACCGCCGTCATGCCCGAAGCCGGGTCCGACACCCGGACCGTCTCCCGCCGCGCCGGACAGCCGGCCGCCGCCGACCTCCTGCTGCCGGTCGACGAACTGCCCGAGACGTCGTCCTCGCCCGACCTGATCTGCCGCCGCGTACGCGACGAGCTGATGCTCGACGGCAACGCACGCCTCAATCTCGCCACCTTCGTGACGACGTGGATGGAGCCGCAGGCAAGGGAGTTGATGGCGGAGACCGCCGAGAAGAACCTCGCCGACCGCGCCGAGTACCCGCAGATCACCGCCATGGAGGAGCGCTGCGTACGGATGCTCGCGCGGCTGTGGCACGCACCGCACCCGGAACAGGTCCGCGGCTGCTCGACGACCGGTTCCAGTGAGGCCGCGATGCTCGGCGGACTCGCACTCAAGCGCCGCTGGCAGGAACGCAGGCGCGCCCAGGGCAAGGACACCGCGCGCCCGAACCTGGTCATGGGCGCGAACGTGCAGGTGTGCTGGAAGAAGTTCGCCAACTACTTCGAGGTGGAGCCGCGTTACGTCCCGATGGAGCCGGGCCGCTACCACCTGACCGCAGACGCGCTCACCGCGTACTGCGACGACAACACCATCGGCGTGGTGGCGATCCTCGGCTCCACCTTCGACGGTTCCTACGAGCCCGTCGCGGACATCTGCATGGCCCTGGACGGATACCAGGCGGCCACCGGCACCGACATCCCCGTGCATGTCGACGGCGCGTCCGGCGCCATGGTCGCCCCGTTCCTCGACCCGGACCTCATGTGGGACTTCCAGCTCGAACGGGTCGCCTCCATCAACACCTCGGGGCACAAGTACGGGCACGTCTTCCCCGGCCTGGGCTGGGCGTTGTGGCGCGACACCGGGGCCCTCCCGGACGACCTGGTGTTCGAGGTCGACTACCTCGGCGGCAGCTCCCTCAGCTTCACCCTCAACTTCTCCCGGCCGGGGGCGCATGTCGTCGCCCAGTACTACAGCTTCCTCCGCTACGGCTTCGAGGGGCTGCGGGACCTGGCGGCCCAGAGCCGGACCACCGCCCGAGCCCTCGCCGCCCGCATCCGTACCATCGCCCCCTTCGAGCTGGTCACGGACGGCTCCGAACTCCCGGCGTTCGCCTTCCGGTTGGCCCCCGGCACGCAGGGCTTCACGGTGTTCGACGTCTCCCACGGCATGCGCGCCCGCGGCTGGCACCTGCCCGCGTACAGCTTCCCCGCCCCGTGCCAGGACGTCTCCGTGCTACGGCTGGTGGTGCGGACCGGGTTCACCGCCGAACTCGCCGGCATGTTCATCGCCGACCTGACCGAGGTCACCCGGAACCTGCACACCGTCCTGCCGGCACCCGCGCCGCCGCTCCAGCCACTCGTCACCGCCTGACAAGTCGCCCTGAGGGAAACGGAGTTCGCCGGTCCCGCCGCCGTTGATCAGCGGGTGTGGCGGCGGACCGCGTCGAGGAGCTGGTCGATGTCGTCGGCGCTGTGCGAGAAGGCGGTGACGAACCGGACGATGCCCGGTTCCCAGCGGTCGTGGTAGAAGGCGTAGCCCTCGGCGAGCAGTCCCTCGGTGACGGGCGGGGGCAGGCGGCAGAAGAAGATGTCGGCCTGCGGGGTGGCCAACAGTCCCGCGCTGGCGATGGACTTGAGGCCGTCACCGAGGCGGGCGGCCATCTCATTGGCCCGGCGGGCGTTGCGCAGCCACAGCCCGTCGGTCAGGTACGCGTCGGGCCGCGCCGTCCGGAACCGCATCGTGGAGGCGAGCTGGCCCGCGCGCTTGGCGCGGAAGGCGAGCTCGGCGGCGAGCGCGGGGGCGAAGGAGACGACGGCGTCGGCGGTCATCGCGCCGTTCTTGGTGGCGCCGAAGGACAGGACGTCGACACCGGCCTTCCAGGTCATCTCGGCCCGGGTGGCGCCGAGTTGGTCCAGCGCGTTGGCGGAGCGCGCGCCGTCCATGTGGACGCGCAGTCCGGCGCCCTCGGCGATGCCGGACAGTCGGCGGATCCCCTCCAGCGTGTAGACGCTCCCGCTCTCGGTGGCCTGACTGATGCTCACCACGGACGGCTGCACGCTGTGGACGTCACCGGCCCGGCGCCCCCGCACGGCGCGGAATGCGGTGCGTCGAGCCGCACGACGCGCCGTCCGTCGGGTAGATAGCGAGCGGACACCGGCAGATCGTCGGCGACAGCGGCCGCCACCCCTTCGCGGAGCACGGCGGTCACCTCCTCCCGCCCTTCCGGATCCCCCAGCCGCGCGTCCCCGACCGGCGCCTGGAACTCGATGCGGGCCTGCCCGGGAAAGTGGATGCTGCCGGGCATCTCCCAGCCCTGCGCCCGTCCGACCGCCTCGACGAGGTGCCCGGCGGTCTGCAGCGCGGCGTGCAGCATCCGAGTCTCAAGATCGATCCGGGCCCGCACCCGCTCCCCCACGGCAAGGGACGGAAGTCCGCCGCCCACGGCTGCCGTCGCCACGACCAGCCCCGAGTCGTGGTCCCGGACCGGGACGATCTCCCGATCCTCAAGCCATCCCCGGTCGGCGGCTGTCCTCCCCCCACCCTGCGGATGAAACAGACAGTCCGCTACGTCGACCCAGGGTGTCCCGTCCCTCGAGCAGCTCCCCCTCACAGCCGACCCCGCCGCACCAACCACCCGTCAGGAAAGGGCAGTTGCCGATCCCGTGTCCGTCATGAACGATCTCGGACCATGACGAAGAGCACCGACCACCCGACCACCCGCCCCCTCGCGCTCGTCACCGGAGTGGGGCGCACCGTCGGGATCGGTGCGGGCATCGCCCGTCGGCTGGCGGCCTCGGGGTGGGACATCGCCTTCACCTACTGGGCTCCCTACGACGAGCGCATGCCCTGGGGTGTCGAGTCCGACGCGGCGTCGGCCATCACCGACACGCTCACGGAACAGGGCGCCGCAGCCATGGCTGTCGAAGCGGATCTGTCCGACCCGGATGCTCCGGCCCGCGTCTTCGACGAGGTCGGACGCGGGCTCGGCGACGTCACCGCCTTGGTGATGTGCCACTGCGAGTCCGTCGACTCCGGTCTGCTCGACACCACCGTCGAGAGTTTCGACCGGCACTTCGCGGTCAATGCGCGCGCCACCTGGCTGCTGATCCGCGAGTACGGCCGACGGTTCGCCGCCGCTCCGGGCAGCGGCCGGATCATCGCCCTCACCAGCGACCACACCGTGAACAACCTCCCCTACGGTGCGAGCAAGGGCGCCCTGGACCGCATCACCCTGGCCGCCGCCCACGAGTTCGCCCAGCTCGGGATCACCGCCAACGTCATCAACCCGGGCCCGGTGGACACCGGTTGGATGACCGAGGAGGGGCGGGCGGAGATCCTGCGGCAGACACCGCTCAACCGTCTCGGCACTCCACAGGACACCGCCCATCTCGTCGACTTCCTCTGCTCACCTCAGGGCCAGTGGATCAACGGCCAACTCCTCAAGAGCAACGGGGGGTTCGCGTAGCGGACGTCACCTGGCGCACTCCGCGGCCAGGCGCAGGCTCTCCTTGACGGCGTGCGGGATGTCGTCGACCGGGAACAGCGCGTGCCGTACGGTCCGTTCGGCGTCGATGATCAGGATCAGCCGTTTGTGCCGCAGCCGGCCCGCCGCGCGGAACGTCGGCAACCGCAGGGCGGCGGCGAGTTGGTGATGGGCGTCGGACAGGAGAGGGAACGGGATCTCCTCGGCCCGGGCGAACTCCGCTTGTTCGTGCGGGAGTTGAGTGCTGACCCCACGCATATCCACGCCCGCCCGGCGGAATTCGGGCCAGGCCTCGCGGAAGAGCCGGTTCTCCAACGTGCAGCCCTCGGCTCCGGGGATCGGTGGCTCGCCCCACTCGATGCCCGTGCCGGGGTAGGTGAACAGCACGGTCGCGGCGGCTTCCGGTGAGACGACCGGCACGTCCGTGCCCTGGATGCCGGGGAGTTGAAGGTCGTCGGGCAGACGGGTGCCGGGCAGGGCGTGCACGCGGGAGTGCTCGGCGCTGTCCTCGGCCGTGGTCGCGCTGAGAGTGCCGTCACCGAGCATCCACCGGTCGCCCCAGTCCTGCATGGCCACGAGCAGGGGCAGCAGACCGAGCCCGGCATCGGTGAGTACGTACTCGTAGCGCACCGGACGCCGCTGATAGAGGCGGCGGTGCAGTACCCCGCTCGCGACGAGCCGGCCCAGGCGTTCGGTCAGGACGTTGCGGGACAGGCCGATCCCGGCGGCCAGCGCGTCGAAACGGACATGGCCGCGGGCGATCTCCCGCAGCACCAGTACGTTCCACCAGTCCCCCAGGACCACGGCGGCCTGGGCGATGCCGCAGGTCTCGTCGGCGTTGTGCATCCTCATGCGCCCATAGTAGGTTCTCTTTCAGGACTCACTTTGTTTCATGACGGAACTTACCGCCCGCCGACGCCGGAGACGCGGGCCCTGCGTGAGGAGTTGCACCGTGACCGCCATCAGCCGGGTCGTCGCACGCGAGATCATCGACAGCCGGGGCAACCCGACCGTCGAGGTGGACGTGGAGCTCAAGGACGGATCGCTCGGCCGCGCGGCCGTACCGTCGGGCGCCTCCACCGGAGCCAGGGAGGCGGTGGAACTGCGCGACGGTGATCCAACCCGCTACCACGGCAAGGGAGTTCGGCGTGCCGTCGACGCCGTCAACGAGACCATCGCGGACGCGGTGACCGGACTCGACGCCGAGGACCAGGCCACCGTCGACCACACCATGATCGAACTCGACGGCACCGACACCAAGGCGCGCCTCGGCGCCAACGCCCTGCTCGGGGTCTCCCTCGCCACCGCCAAGGCCGCCGCGGCCGCCCACCGGCTCCCGCTGTACCGCTACATCGGCGGCGTCGACGCCCGCCTGCTGCCGGTACCGATGATGAACATCGTCAACGGCGGCGCCCACGCCGACAACCCGCTGGACTTCCAGGAGTTCATGATCGCCCCGATCGGCGCGGCCACCTTCGCGCAGGCGGTCCGCATGGGCTCCGAGGTCTTCCACACCCTGCGCCGCGACCTGATCGCCGCCGGCCACAGCGCCAACGTCGGCGACGAGGGCGGCTTCGCCCCCGACCTGCGCACCGCCGACGAGGCCCTCGACTTCGTCCTGCACGCCATCGAACGCACCGGCTACAAGCCCGGCACCGACATCACCCTCGTCATGGACCCGGCGACGTCAGAGTTCTTCCGCGACGGGGTCTACGACTACACGGGCGAGGGCCTCCGCCGTAGCCCCGCCGAACACGCCGACTACCTGGCCGAGTTGGTCGACCGCTACCCGGTCGCGTCGATCGAGGACCCGATGGCCGAGGACGACCACGACGGCTGGCGCGACCTGACCGCACGGCTCGGCGAGCGCTGCCAGCTCACCGGTGACGACGTCTTCTGCACCAACGAGACGCTGCTCAGCGCCGGGATCCGGGACGGGATCGCCAACTCCATTCTGGTGAAGGTGAATCAGATCGGGACCCTCACCGAGACCCTGGCCACCGTCGCGACCGCCCACCGGGCCGGCTACACCGTGGTGATGTCCCACCGCTCCGGCGAGACCGAGGACACCACGATCGCCGATCTCGCCGTCGCCACCGGCTGCGGACAGATCAAGACCGGGTCGCTGTCCCGCGCCGACCGCACCGCCAAGTACAACCAACTCATCCGTATCGAGGAGGACTTGGGCACCCAGGCTCGCTACGCCGGGCGGGACGCACTGGGACTGCGCCGCTGAGGCGTCCGCCTCAGGAGACCTTCGCTCCCAGCAGGTCGACCGGGGCGATGACCGGCGGCGCGCTGAGCTTCGTCTCCGCGATCTCCCCCAGGGCAGCGGCGATCCGGCCGGTCAGGTGCGCCTGCCGTCCCTGCCCGTCCTCGAAGGCGTCGAACACCCGGTTCGTCCAGGACCTGCGGATCGAGCGCGCCTCCCACCTGCTGCGCACCACCGACCTTTCCCTGGAGACCATGTCCAGGAAGGCCGGCCACGAGCACCCCCAACACCCTGCGCTTGCTGCTGCGCGAACGCACCGGGAAGACCACCTCAGCGCTCCGCGACAGCAAGTGACGCCGGTTCAGGGGCAGTTCAGGGGATGAGGACGATCTTTCCGCGCGTGTGGCGCTGTTCGAGTTCGGCGTACGCGTCGCGGACGCGGTCGAGGGGACAGGTGGCGGCGATCGGAATCTCGATACGGCCGGAGGCCACGTGGTCGGCCATTTCGGTGAGGACCTCCCGAGTGGAGGCACCTTCGCTGCCCGCGCTCCTGGTGCCGAGTTCCTGCGCCTTCTGGAACGAGATGATCGTCTCGATCCGGTCCCGGGGGATGCCGAGATCGACGGCGAGTTGGACGTAGTCGGGTCCGAACAGGTCGATGAACGCGTCGATCCCGCCGGGTGCCGCCGCGGTGAGGGACTCGGCGAGCCCGTCGCCGTACGGGACCGGGGTGGCGCCGTGGGCGGTGAGCCACTCGGCGTTGGCGGGTGAGGCGATGCCGAGGACGTTCGCACCGTGCAGGGCGAGGAGTTGGACCGTGACGGTGCCCACTCCCCCGGCGGCGGCCGAGACGGCGACGGTCTCGCCGGGCTTGGGTGCCACCGCGTCCACCGCGGCCCACGCGGTGCAGCCGACGACGTAGAGGGAGCCGGCCACTTCCCAGCTCAGGGTGGCCGGCTTGGGGATCAGTTGCGTCGCCGGTACGACGACGTGGGTGGCGTGGCTTGAGCGCTGCCAGGAGAAGCCGAGTACCTCGTCGCCGAGGCCGAAGTCGGTGACTCCCTCGCCGAGCGCGGTGACGACTCCGGCGAGGTCACTGCCCTGACCGGACGGGAAGGTAGCGGGGAAGCGCTCGCGCATCGCGCCCGAACGGATCGCCGCCTCACCGGGGTTGATGCCGGCCGCCCGGACCTCGACGAGGACTTCGCCGGCGGCGGGGCTGGGCATCGGCACCTCGGTGACGTGCAGGACGTCTCGGTCGCCGTACTCGTCGAAGCGGACTGCTCGTGCTTGCGCGGGGCTCATCTGGTCTCCTTCGTCAGGGGTGTTGGCCCGGGGTCCGGGGTGCGCGGGTTGGCGGCGCGGAGTACGGCAAGCGTGTTCGCGAGGTGGCCGAGCGCCGGGGCCGCGAGCGGACGGGCCAGCCAGGTCGCGAGCTCCCGGTCGAAGACCGGACCCGCCTCGTTCACCAAGTCCCGCCCGGCCGCCGTCAGTTCGACGATCGAGGAGCGGCGGTCGGTGCGGTGCGGCCGTCGTGCGCAGTGGCCCGCCTTCTCCAGCCGGTCGACGGCCTGGCTCGCGCCGCCGACCGTGATGGAGAGGGCGGCGGCGATGTCGTTGACCCGGCAGGAGCCCGCGCGCTCGACGACGAGCAGCACGTTCAGGCTGCCCAGGGTCACACCGCAGTCCTGGCGGAGCCGGGCGTCGATCCCGTTCCACAGGTCCGTCTCGAAACGGACCAGGTCGTCGAACAGCTGCCGCAGGTCCACGCGCGGGCCCCTTCCGGCCGAAGTGTATTAGCTCTAATCATCTTAGCTCTAATACACTTCGCGTGCGCCTCTCACGAGCGGATCAGGTGCGGCTCCGGGGCGGTGCCGCCTTCGCTGAGGCCGAACCGTGCGTGGAAGCGGCGCAGGAAGCCGGGCGCGTACCACGCCGACCGGCCGAGCAGCCGCATCGCGGCGGGGACGAGGACACCGCGTACGGCTACGGCGTCGATGAGGATGGCCAGTCCGCTGCCCAGGCCGAACAGCTGCATGAAGCTGAGCTTCGCCGTGCCGAAGGCGAAGAAGCTCACCGCGAGGAGGCAGGCCGCAGCGGTGACGATGCGTCCGGTGTGTCCGAGACCGTTGGTCACGGCGGACTCGTTGTCCGCGCCCTGGTCGTGGAGTTCCTTGATCCGGCTGGTGACGAAGACCTCGTAGTCCATCGAGAGGCCGAAGGCGATGCAGAACATCAGCACGGTCATGGAGACGTCCATCGGCTGTGCCGTGAAGCCCAGCAAGGAGGAGAGATGGCCGTCCTGGAAGATCCATGTCATGACGCCGAGGGTGGCTCCCAGGCTGATCATGTTGAGGAGCAGGGCGCGCAGCGGTTGTACGACGCTGCCGGTGAAGAGGAAGAGCAGCAGGAACGTGGTGAGGGCGACCAGGGCCACGGCGAGCGGGAGCCGGGTGCCGACGGAGTGCTTGGAGTCGACGAGCACGGCGTCGACTCCGCCCACCAGGGGCCGCCTTCCGGCGGGCACGGCGACCGCCCGCACCTCCCGGACCAGGCTCTGGGCCGCGTCGGACTTCGGTGTCAGGGTGCTGACCACGTTGATCTGCTGCGCGTCGGGGCGGCCGAGGGCGGGGTTGCCGGGATCGGCCGCAGTCGGCTGTCCCTTGGCGTAGGTACCCGTGCTGGTCTCGACGCGGACGACACCCTCCAGCCCGGACAGCTGGGTCGCGTACACCCCGAGCTCACTCTTGTTGACGGGTGAGTCAATGACGACGTGGAGAGCCGCGTCGTCGCTGCCGTTGAACTTCTCCCGCAGTACGGCGGAGACCTGACGGCTCGCGGCGTCCTCGGGCAGGACACGTTCGTCGGGGGTGCCGAAGGTGATGCCCAGCAGCGGGCTCGCCGCGAGCAGCAGGACCGCGAGGACGGGCAGCGCGGTGAGCGCGGGCCGCCGCATGACGGTGCGGGCCAGCCGTCCCCACAGGGGTGCCCGGGTGCCGGAGCGGGCACGGTTGGCCCACGGCAGCCGTCCGCCGTTGACGCGGTGGCCGAGGACGACGAACAGGGCCGGCATGACGAACAGGGTGCTGACGGCCGCGATGACGACGACACCGACCCCGGCGTAGCCGAAGGAGCGCAGGAAGTACTGCGGGAACACCAGCAGGGCCGCGAGCGCCGCAGCGACGGTCGCCGCCGAGAACGCGACGGTACGGCCCGCGGTGCTCACGGTCCGCCGTACGGCGTCGTGCACGCTCGCCCCGGTCGCGAGCTGTTCCCGGAACCGGCTGACCATCAGCAGCGCGTAGTCGATGCCGAGGCCGAGCCCCAGTGCGGTGGTCAGGTTGACCGCGAAGACGGAGACGTCGGTGACGCTGCCGAGGAGGAACAGCTCCGCGAAGGTGCCCGCGATGGCGATGGTGCCGATGGCCAGCGGCAGCAGGGCGGCGACCGCGCTGCCGAAGACCAGCAGGAGCAGTACGAGGGTGAGGGGTACGGCGATGGACTCGGCCAGCACGAGGTCCTTGGCCGACTGGGTGCCCATCTCGCTGGTCACGGCCGCGCCGCCGCCCGCCCGGACGGTGAGGGTGTCCTCGTACGGTCCGGCGTAGGCGTCGATGACCCTCTTCGCGTTCTCGTCCCGCTCGGTGTCGTTGCCCTTCACATGGGCGAGCACCACAGCTTCGTGGCCGTCCTTGGATCTGAGGTCGGGGCTGGACGTGTCCCAGAACGAGATCACGTTCTCCAAGTGCGGTTCCTTCTTGAGTTTGGCCACCAGGGCCCGGCCGCTCTGCTCCGCCGGCGTCCCGTCCACGCGGCCCCCGGTGGCGCCGACCAGCAGGACCAGGTTCGTCTCCCCATCGAACTTCCGGTCGATGACCTTCGCTGCGCGGGAGGACGCGGAGGACGGGTCGTCGTAGCCACCTCCGAGCAACTTGCCGAAGGCGCCGGCGCCCAGGACCCCCATGAGGGCCACGGCCACGACGGCGACGACGAGTACCAGCCGCGACCGGCGGATCACCAGCTCGGCTATGCGTTCAAACACGCCCGTTCTCCTTTGCTGTCCGTACGTCGAAAAAGGCGCGAAACAGATGGAGTTGCCCCATAGGGAACTCTTCGTCGCCGCGTACGACGCTAGTGACGAGCAAGAAGATTTGGCAGTGTTAGATTTTCCTCACACCTCGCAACTTCGCGTTCCCCCGGGCGAGTTGCCGTCGTACGGTCGCCGCATGCCTGCCGACGAAGCCACGACTTCCCTCCCGTCCCTGCGCGAGCGGCGCCGGGCCGCCGCCACCCAGGAGATCGTGGAGGCAGCCGAGCGCCACCTCACCGAACACGGCCCGGCAGCCCTGTCCCTGCGCGCGGTCGCCCGCAGCCTCGGCATGACCGTGCAGGCGCTCTACCACTACTTCCCGAGCCGGGACGCCCTCATCACGGTCCTCGTCACCAAGGCCTACGACGACCTGGCCGACGCCGTGCAGACAGCCACCGAGACCCCGGCGGACGACCCGGACCTGCCCCGCCTCGTGCGGGCGGCCGAGGGCTACCGACGGTGGGGCATCGCCCACCCCGAGCGCTTCCAACTCCTCTACGGCACACCGCTGCGGGACTACGCGGCACCGGCCGACGGCCCGACCACCCAAGCCACTCGGCGGATGAGCATGATCTTCGAGCGCGAGCTCTTCGAGGAGTTCACCCCGGGGCAGCTCGCCGCGGCCGACCTCCCCGCGCTCTCACCCGAACTCCGGGGGTATCTGGCGCAGTTGCCGCACTACGGCCAGGGACGTCTGCCGCCGCCCGCGACCGCCCTGCTGATGAGCGCGTGGGGACATCTGCACGGCCTGGTCGCACTGGAGGTGTTCGGGCACACCACCTTCCTCGGCGGTCACCAGGAGGAACTCTTCCGGATGGCGATGCGCAACCTGCTGGCGGACATCCACCGCCGGATCACGTGACACGGTCCGCCGGAGCGCCGTAGCGTGCCGAGGTGGATCTCTTCTCAGGCTCCTGGACAGCTCTGCTCGCGGCGGTCGCCGACCTCAACGACGCTGATTTCGAACGACCTTCGGGGTGTGCCGGGTGGCTGGTGCGGGACCTGGTCTGCCATCTGGTCATCGACGCCCAGGACGTGCTGATCACCCTCGTGACACCCGCCGACACGGAACCGACCCGCGACGCGGTGACCTACTGGGCGGTCAGCCGGACGCCACCCACCGGTGACGACCCGCTCGACGCGCTGACCGTCCGGCTGGCCGCCGCGTACGAGGAGCCCCGGCTGCTCAAGTTCCATCTGGACGACGTCGGTTCGGCCGCCGGCCGCGCCGCCCGGCTCGCCGACCCCGGTCTGCGGGTGAGCACGCAGGACCAGGTGCTCACCTCGGGCGACTATCTCTCCGCGTACGTCCTGGAGTGGACGCTGCACCACCTCGACCTGGTCGCCCATCTCCCGGACGCCGCGGGGCCGTCCGCCGAATCACTCGCCGGGGCACGCGAGTTGCTGGAGGGGATCGCCGGGGCCGCGTTCCCCGCGTCGTTCTCCGACCGGGACGCGTTGCTCGTCGGCACGGGGCGGCGTACGCCGACGGATACGGAAAGAGCACAACTGGGCCACCTCGCGACGGAGTTGCCCCTCTACCTCGGCTGACCTGTCGGCAACTCGTGGCGGGTGCACCCGAGTTGCCGACCTGAGGCGAGCGGCCGTATCACTCAGATCGCTGCCGCCGCCGCGCGGCCCGCCTGGCGGCCGGAGAACAGGCAGCCGCCGAGGAAGGTGCCCTCCATCGAGCGGTAGCCGTGCACTCCCCCGCCGCCGAAGCCGGACACCTCACCGGCCGCGTACAGACCGGGAACCGGTGTACCGGTGGCGTCCAGGACGCGGCCCGAGAGGTCGGTCTGGAGGCCGCCGAGGGTCTTGCGGGTGAGGATGTTGAGACGGACGGCGATCAGCGGTCCGGCGGCCGGGTCCAGGATCTTGTGGATCGCGGCGGTGCGGCTGAGTGAATCGCCGGTGTAGGAAAGGGCGTTGCGGATCCCCATCACCTGGGCGTCCTTCGAGTACGGGTTGTCGATCTCCCGGTCCCGGGCCTCGATCTGCCGCTGGAGATCGGCCAGTTCGATCAGGCCGTCGCCGGTCAGCCTGTTCATGCCGAGGACCAGTTCGGAGAGGCTGGATGCGGTGACGAAGTCGACGCCGTTCTTCCTGAACTTCTCGATCGGCTCCGGCGTCTGCCAGATGCGCGAGAGGAGCTTCAGGATGTCCTTGTTGGTGAGGTCGGGGTTCTGTTCGGACCCGGAGAGCGCGAACTCCTTCGCGATGATCTTGCTCGTGGTGACGAACCACGAGTAGTCGTAGCCGCTGGCGGTGATCGAGCCGAGGGTGTGGAGGGTGTCGTAGCCCGGCATGTCGGGGGCGGAGAAGCGCTTGCCCTTGGCGTCGAACCACATGGAGGACGGGCCCGGGAGGATGCGGATGCCGTGGTTGGGCCATATCGGGTCGTAGTTCTTGAGGCCCTCGGTGTAGTGCCACATCCGGTCGGGGTTGACGATACGGCCGCCCGCCGCCGCGGTGATGCCCAGCATCCGGCCGTCCACGTAGGCGGGCACGCCGGTGATCATGTTCTTGGGCGGGGTGCCGAGCCGGGCCGGCCAGTTCTGCCGTACGAGGTCGTGGTTGGCGCCTATGCCGCCCGACGTGACGATCACGACGGGGGCCTTGAGCTCGAAGTCGCCCACCACGGTGCGGGAGGTGGCCTTGCCGCGCTGGGCGGTGCTGGGTTCGAGGACCGAGCCGCGGACGCCGGTCACGGCACCGCCGGTGCGGACGATCTCGTTGACCTGGTGGCGGAACTTGAAGACCACCTTGCCGCTCGCGACCCCGGCCCGCACCTGCTTCTCGAACGGCTCGACCACGGCCGGTCCGGTGCCCCAGGTGACGTGGAAACGGGGCACCGAGTTGCCGTGTCCGTCCGCGAGGCCGCCGCCGCGCTCCGCCCAGCCGACGATCGGGAACCAGCGGATGCCAAGGCCGTAGAGCCAGGACCGCTTCTCGTTGGCGGCGAAGTCCACATACGCCTCGGCCCACTTGTGGGCCCAGTAGTCCTGGCCGGCCGGGTCGTCGATACCGCGGTCGAAGCCGGCCGTGCCCAGCCAGTCCTGCCAGGCCAGCTCCTGGGAGTCCTTGATGCCCATGAGCCGCTGCTCGTCGGAGTTGATCAGGAACAGTCCACCGAAGGACCAGAACGCCTGGCCACCGAGGTTGGACTCGGGCTCCTGGTCCAGGAGCAGCACCTTCTTTCCGGCGGCGACCAGTTCGGCCGTCGCGACCAGTCCGGCCAGGCCGTGGCCGACGACGATGGCGTCGGCGTCCGAGGTGCCGGCCGCGAACGCCGGTACCGCGTGCGCCGCGAGGGCGGCACCGGCGGCGACTCCGCCGGCCACCGTCAGTGCTCTTCGTCTGCTGATCGCCGTGGGGGACGTCAGGTTCTCCATGAGGTGCCTTCCGAATGAGTACGGGAGGTGCGGGAGGTGTGCGCGACACGTGGCGCGTGCCGCGACACCTCTGTTGTTACCGCCGGTAGCACCTAAGGAAACCAAGCTGTGTCGGCAGTGTTGCGCAGGTCCGGGTCACGCCATGTCGAGTGGTCCTTCCCGGTCGATGAAGCGGCCGGAGCCCGCGCCCGGCCCCTCGGTGGCGAGCCTGACGATCGCGTCGGTTCCCTCGGTGACGGTCTGGGGACCGCTGTGGCCGTTGAGGTCGGTCGCCGTGTAGCCGGGATCGGCGGCGTTGACCCGGACGTCCTTGAGGGCCTTGGCGTATTGAGTGGTCAGCATGGTGAGTGCCGCCTTGGACGCGGTGTAGAGCGGCGCGACGACGGAGGACTCGATCCGCGACGGGTCGTGCGTGATGGCGAGGGACCCCATGCCGCTGCTGACGTTGATGACGACCGGGTCGGCCGAGCGGCGCAGCAGTGGGAGGAAGGCGGTGGTCGTGCGGACCGCGCCGAAGACGTTGACGTCGAAGACGGCGAGCGCGTCGGCACCCGTCAACTCTGCGGGATCCCCGTGCGGGCCGTGCACTCCGGCGTTGTTGATCAGGACGTCGAGTACGCCTTCGTGTACGGCGACATCGGCCGCCGCGGCGGCGACAGAGGCGTCGTCGGTGACATCGATGCGGACGAACCGCGCACCCAACTCGACGGCGGCAGCGGCACCCCGCTCCTCGTCGCGGGCCCCGACGATCACGGTGTGGCCGAGGGCGAGGAGACGACGGGCGGTCTCGTGGCCGAGCCCCTTGTTGGCTCCGGTGATGAACGTGGTGGTCATGCGTCGATCGTCCGCGCGGCGCCGGTGCTGTGCCAGGGACGGCACGACCGTAGGAACATCATTACCAGGATCATGAGTTCAGGGGCAGGATGGAGGGCATGGCATTGACATCCTCCCCCAGCTGAAGCTGGGGGATTCCTGGCTCAGGCTGCCTTCG